>JAGXLK010000284.1 GCA_018334735.1 Planctomycetota bacterium
GTTGCTGGTCGTTCGTACAGAGGATTTGTCCGACAGCTGGGATGACATAGCGAATTTCCTTGGGATAAAACAGCAAGAATTATGTCTGGAATATGAGCGTAGCCATTCGTTTGATAACTATGAAATACGTGTTTTGGAAAAAATCCCTCGCTCCTATGTGAAAGAGCTCGCACTGAAGCATTGTCAGCCTTTCCTCTCAAGATTATATCCTGATTTCAACTAGCCCGGATTTTGGGGATGAATTAAGCTAATTATTGTGAAATTGCACGGCGCTTGTTTGTTGGACACCGCACAAAGGCTTACGAGAACAAAAATCCGGGCTAAAGCAACGGCGCATTAAATCTAACAACGTGAAAATCAGTGATTAGCAACTCTTCAATTGCCGTTTCAGTCTATCTTCGACAAATGAACCCGAAATCCGTGGCAATGTTTGGCGAGTTTAAAGACGCTTCCTGGGGCTCCCGCAAGGAAACCGTATGAAATTTCACCCGGGCAAACTGGAATTTGACCTGTTGTCGAAGTTGCTCGAAAGCAACCGTATCGACGATGAACGCGTGGAGATCCAACCGGCGGTCGGGGAAGATGTCTGCGCGATCCGGATGGGCGATCGCTATCTCGTGGCGAAGACGGATCCCATTACCTTTGCCACCGATCGGATTGGCTGGTATGTCGTGCAGGTCAACGCGAACGATCTCGCCACGGCTGGCGTCCGGCCACGGTGGTTCCTGGTTACGGCGCTGTTGCCTGAAAACAATACCGACGAAGAGCTGGTGCGGAGCATCTGGGACGATCTCCAAAGTGCTCTCGATAGCATTGACTGCGAACTTTGCGGGGGGCACACCGAAGTGACGGTGGGGCTCGACCGCCCGATCCTGGTAGGCCATATGCTCGGGGAAGTTGAGCGTGAGGGGCTTATCGACAAATCCAATACTTGCCCCGGCGACCGGATTCTCGTGACCAAGGGTGTTCCCGTCGAGGGAACGGCGATTGTGGCTCTTGAGAAACCGGAGCTGCTCAGAGACCTGTTCTCCGAGGAAGAGGTGCGCGAGGCCAAAAATTACCTCGAAAATCCCGGTATCGGTGTGTTGGAGGAAGCCATGATTGCCTGCGATACTGGCGGAGTTCACGCCATGCACGACCCGACGGAAGGCGGAATCGCGACCGGACTCTGGGAACTGGGACAGGCTACGGAACTGGGAATGCGGGTGGAACAGGCTCGGATACCTTTGCTCGAACCGGGGCTTTCGTTCTGCCGCCAACTCGGTCTCGATCCGCTCGGCGTGATCTCAAGCGGCGCGATGCTGATTGTGGCGGATCCCGATCGGGCCGATTCCATCCGGCAGGCTCTGCAGGCGAAGGGAATTGAATGCGCCGACATCGGAGAGATGCTCACCGCCGAAGAAGGTGCCATTCTGGTCCGAGACGGCGAAGAAATAGAGATGCCGACGTTCCCCCAGGACGAAATCACAAAACTATGGTCGGAGTGATAATCACTTTCGCCAGAATCTCACCGAACAGGCCCTCGATTCTCTGCCCCTTTGGTTTTCCCTTCTAAGTCTCCCTTTTCCGAAAGGACCGAACGATGGATACTTTCCAGGATCCTTTCCGTCTCTCCACGCACGGCTCCACCCGCGCCACGGCGTACGGTTTTAGCAATAAGAGCGTGACGATCGGCGACCGAACCCATGTCGTATGGGTCGATGCCATATCCAAAGTCATGGCGAGGACTTACGATTGGAATGCCCGCTGCTGGAGCGAAACCTGCCAGATTTTCGAGGGGGCCGATAACCATACGACGCCGGCCCTGACGGTTGACCGCGAGAAGCATATTCATGTCGTCGGCGGTCCACACGGTTGGTGGGGGGACTGGAATATGGCACGGTTCAAATGGTTCCGTTCCAGGGAGCCGAACAGCGTTGAAGAGTGGGGAGATGAAACTAATTTTGGCTATAACGCCACCTACGCGTGCATGCTTCATATGCCCTGCGGACTCGACGCCATCGCTTACCGGGGCGGGGAAAGTCCGCGTTCGCTGATGTTCCAGCGTCAGCGCCAGAAAGGGGGCTGGACTACGGCACGGGAGATTCTCCGTCAGGATATCGAGCCGCAATATACTCATAATAGCGCGCGGATTAGCTGCGATTCGGACGGTACGCTTTACATCGCCGGGCATTTTTACAACGTGGGAGACGGTTCCAATCCGCCGGTCACCGGCGATCGATCAAAAATGCGGTCCTACGGAGCGGCTGCTCTGAAATCCGAGGACATGGGCCGAACCTGGACCGATCTGTCGGGGAATCCTGTTGCGGTGCCGGTGACATACAGTGAAAATATCGCTGTCCCACCTGTCGGTGGCGACGTGAGACTTGCGGGTTTGTCGGTGGACTCTGAGGGAGACCTCTGGGCGCTGATCAGCGATACTTCAGCGCAATCTCAATTCCTCTCGTTGTGTCTTTGGAACGGGGAGGAGTGGAACACACGCGATCTCGGCAACGCTTTCGGTTCGGATCGTGCGCCGGTGTACGCCGTTATGACAATCGATGCTGAAGACCACATTCATATCGCCGCGGCGGCCGTGCACAAAACCCCTGAGATTACGAAAGCTTTTGCACATCCTTCCAGCGAGGTGTTTCATGTCGTGTGCGATCAAGACGTTCAGGATATTCAGTGTTGCCAGGTCAGTATTCCGGATGAGAAGACGGCGAATTGGATGCCGAACCTTTCGATGCCGGGTCCTTTTAACCCGGTGCAATCTCCGGTCATTCTCTATACGCACGGCGAAAAAGGTGATGGTTGCCGCCCCGAGACTGAGACGGATGTTTACTGTGTTTTGCCCGGTAGCTGAGTTCTCAGGCTAAACGAAAACATACTGAGCAATCGTATGAGGTGGGCTTTCAGCCCACGTTTTTCCGGTGCTGACCTGCCCCCCAGGCCTTCGTGGTCCGTCCGACCACTATGCCCCGGGCTTTAATTGCGAAACTGGATCCCGAAGTGACGAAGGTTTCCGGCCTTGAAAAGGGCCTCTCATAAAAGCCCGGGCTGCAGAGGGCTGTAAGCCCTCGGAGGCCCGGGGAACAGGTGATGAAAAATTGATGTGGGCTGAAAGTCCATCTCAATTTGCTGTTTTGTGGGAAAAGGGTTTGGCTATCAAACCTCAGGATATTTGTCGCAGACCGGTTAAAATACGAACGGGAGGAAAACGGTGCCAAAAAAGGATGGAACTGTGTCCAAAGCATTTACCAATAAACCGATGGAGATCGCACTGAATGCCGAGCAGTCGTACGTCGACATTTTTAATGAAGTTGAGGTCGACGTGGTTTTTGAGGACGAAGGCGGTTCTTCCTGGCGGGTTCCGGCGTTTTGGGCCGGGGACAACACGTACCGCGCCCGTTTTGCAGCGCCTGAGCCGGGGTGTTACACGTGGCGTAGCGAATGTTCAAATCCCGGGGACGGGGGGTTTCACGGGCAAACAGGGCACCTGGAGGCTGTGCCCTATGACGGCCCCTGTGATCTTTACAGGCATGGGCGTATTCGCACCTCGGATTCGAAATGCACCCTCGAACATGCGGACGGGACGCCGTTTCTCTGGCTGGCTGACACCTGGTGGATGGGGCTGACGACCCGGCTTGACTGGCCGGATGGGTTCCGGCGGCTGGTCGAGGACCGCGTCCGCAAGGGGTTCAATACCATCCAGATTGTTGCCGGCCCGCTGCCCGATTTCTGCGCGACAGAAGCGATCTGGGTTCCACAGCAGGCCAATGAGGCAGGCTGGCCATGGGAGGAGGAGTTCGCCCGGATTAACCCCGCATTCTACGATCTTGCCGATCTGCGACTGGCTTTTTTGGTGGAGCAGGGACTGATGCCCTGTGTTGTAGGGATGTGGGGATACTATCTTCCTTTTATGGGAGTCGAACGATGCAAAAAACACTGGCGGAATCTCCTTGCTCGGTACGGATCATATCCGGTGGTCTGGTGCCTCTGCGGTGAATGCACCATGCCCACATATGCCCATCATGGCGCACCCGAGGGCGAGCGTGATAGGGAGACCCAGAGGGAGGGGTGGACCGATGTGGCGCGGTATGTCCGGGATATCGATCCGTACGAAAATCTTCTGACCGCGCATCCGGGATGGGGTGTCCCCGGGCGGCAATCAATCAAGGACGAGTCGCTCGTGGATTTCGATATGCTCCAGACCGGGCACGGGGGCTACCTCGACCTGGGCAATTCGGTCCAGGCGATGCGAGATGCTGTGGATCGTGAGCCCCGCATACCAGCGTTGAACGGCGAGGCGTGTTACGAAGGAATAATGGGGGGCAGCAAAGATGAGATACAACGTTTTTTGTTCTGGACCAGTATGCTGGGAGGAGCCTGCGGTCACACCTACGGTGCCCAGGGCATCTGGGCTATGAGTTCCCGCGATGAACCTTTCCAGGGAACCACAAGAAGCTGGGGCGATGGATTCTGGCAGGATGTGATGCATTACCCGGGCTCGACACACGTTGGGATGGGGGCGAAGGTCCTGCGACGATATGATTGGTGGCGCCTCCGGCCCTCCGGGAGAACGGAATCTGATGACAGCGAATGTTCATTTGAGTTTGCCGCTCGAATCCCCGGCGAGTTGGTCGTGATCTATCTTCCCGCCAATTGCATTCCGCCTGAGTTGCGCGGTGATCAATCGAAAGCAACCGTGGGAATCGAACCCGGAACCCGCTATCAAGCCCAATACATTAATCCCAGAACCGGCGAAGTAAAACCGCGGGCCGATGTGACACCGCAGAACGGCCGCTGGGGACCACCTCCTAAACCGACCAAGGAAGATTGGGTTCTTGTCCTGGAGGCCACTGCATGACCTCCCGAGAG
>JAGXLK010000285.1 GCA_018334735.1 Planctomycetota bacterium
CTCCACAAACGACAACTCATCAAATAAACGGGCCTTAATTTCCTGGAGCGCTTTGTACTCATCCGGCCTCAGAATGTCCTCTGGCCTTTGATCATTTTTGACTTGCACCATATACAGAGCCCTTTTTAGAAAATGCAAAATAGAACCTCAAACACCTTGAGTATATCACAGAACACGTCATTTCTCCCGAAGATACGTCGCATCGACGGCTGTCCGATCAACAATATCACCGCTTTCCTCGCGGCGTATGTGGAGAAGACAGCCGTCGGTGCTGAACTCTTCCCCTTTTCCGCTCCATTCAAACACAGGTTGTGCCAGCCCATCGGTCCACGTGATTGTGTCGCGGCCATCATCTTCCCACCGTAAATTCAGCGTTCCGCCCGTCGGTTCGGGGAAATCCGAGACGATTGAACCGTTGATCTCGGTCTCGAGTTCAGGAACATCTTTCCCGTCAAACGGCACAAACACCGAGACCATAGACTCGGCAAATCCCTCCATTCTGGGGGCAATGCAGCATATCTGCGGAGCGGGCCCGTAGGTGCGATCTTTCCATTCGGATAAAGGCGGTTCTTCAAAAACACCCGCCTCACGCAGATCGGCCCGGGCTTTCCCGCGGGTCGTAATCCAGCCCCGGAACGGATCCGTCTCACCCTGGTGTTTCTCGACCCGCATGCCGGATGCGAGCGTGGCAAAACGCGCGAGCAGGCTGCATTCGGGGTAGATTGCTGTAAATCCTCTCTCTTCCGGCAGCACATTCACCTCCCCTCCCGGCGTCAGCTGCCAGTTCATCTCCAGAGACGGATTCTGGTGCGCAGGCCCACCGAGTTTGCTATCGTCACCGCGCAACATCCGATCGATCACCACCGTGAACCGGCCCTTCACCCACACAAGTATCCGTTCGTGCCTGGCATGAATCCCGGAGCCATATCCTTCCCGGAACCACCAGCCGTAGGATCCTGGCCAGTACCCACCGCTGTATTGGCTCACAACCGCGCAGCAACCGTCCGCGTCAAAACTTTTCAAGTAATCGGGGTTCGTCGGGACCTGGTTCCACCTGTTCAGGTTGAGGGTATTGTGGGCCGGAGTGGACTTCCCGTAGGGTCCGATCCGGTTGTCGAACTCGTCACCCTCTTTCGCCTTCTGGTCCATCGCGTAGGTCAGCGTCCCGGTATCGACCAGCAGAGCGCGCCCTTTTTTGAAGAGTTGGACGCCGTTGCGGGCCAGGTGGCTGTGCGCTCCGCCCCAGCGGCTGGCATCGAAGACGAGATACTCGGCGTCCCGCTCCCAGCCGTCGCGCATGAAAACCTGTCCCGCATCCGTGCAATGTTCGACCGGCGGGGGAGGCTCTTCTGGAAGTCCCGCCAGACGCCTGACCTGCGACCGTCTGCGGAGAAACGGCGTTATATCGTCGCCACCTATCCACGCGGATGAACTTTCCTGAATGCCGCAACAATGCCCGTTGGGCCGACGGGTAACGACGGCATAGTCAAACACGCGGACGGCGGTTTCGGTAACATCCGGCAACTCCGCCTCCGGAAACGCCTCCCGCCAGATCATCAGGTTGTAAAATGTTCCCTGATAGACTCCGTGGTAATTCGGATCGTGTTCCACATGCGAACCGTCGGATTCAATATCCCGTCGCGCCATATCCCTGTAGACCCAGCGCACTCGTTCCAGACAATCCTCCGCCAAATCCAGCATGGGAAGGCAGGTTGCTACCCAGAACATACCGTTGGACTGCAGGATCCGGATGTTCCCCCGATTTTGAATTTTCTGGTTCGCCAGCACAAACTCGATCTGATCATCGATGCTTTCCAGCATGCGCCCCACGAATTGATCATCAAACTGAGGGCTATCAAAGAAATACGGCATGAATCGCGCCCAACGGCTGATGCGGCTCGCCGTATGCATCACCCCGCCCGGTCGTTCATCGCAGGCCCAGAAATCTTCGATCAAAACGCGAGCCGCGCGGGCGTAGCATGCGTTTTCTGTGCTCCTGTAAGCCGCAGCAAGACGCGGGAAGACCGTGAATTTCATGATCCCCGGACGCGCCCGCCAGAATTCCGTCCCCCGCCCGATGGAGTCGGATCCGTCCCCCTCTCCGAGCAAATCGGACACTTTGGCATCGGCCGACCGCAGGGATTCCCTGTCGCATTTCAAAGCGGTGAGATTCCAGTCCCCAACGTCCTCAAAATCGGAACCCGGCAACCCCAGAGACTCTTTGGCCCCGGCAAGCGCGTGACAGACGTATTCGGCTCGGTTGCCGATCTGATGTTTCAGATCTTCGTTCATGAGCCGTCTCCCTCCAATCTCGACACACGCAGGTCGCGATACTCGGCGGTTGTCCATTTCATCTGGCGGAAAGCCACTTTACCATCGCCGAGCACTGGTCCGTATTGCTGGCCGTCGTCATACCAGTCGATCACACACCGATCGTCCACGGCCAGGCGCACCATTCCGCCGTTTTTAAGGAGCGATACGTGGTGCACCTCGTGGTCGTCCGGCGGGATGCCGATCGGTCCGTTGTCGACCAGATAAAAACCACTGTTTTTGCGCATGTTACTGGTCGTGCGGCCCCCGCCTCCGGGAGCGTTGGCGTAATACGAGATGTGATAGCAGTTAATGTCGCCACCGGTATAGTGGCCAAAAATACCCGTCCGTTCATCCAGTGAGGAATCCAGAACATCTTCTCCGTTCCGCCCTTTGGCGCAGAAGAAAATGATGTTCAGGCCGTGATCGCTCAGTATGCGCACGTCGAACTCGAGCAGGAAATCCGACGGCACATCCTGGTCGCACCAGTGCACGATATGCCCGCCGTTGCCCTCCGCGTCGGGCTCACGCGACCACATTTTCATCCAACCATCATCGATCTCGACATCGCCGGGACCTTCCATCTGCCAGCCGGCGATCTGGTCCGGACCATCCAGCGGCACCTCAAAAACCGTATCGCCGCGCCACTTTGCCGTGTCCAGTTCACCCAGATCCTGAGATCCCAATGTGTGATCCATCCCGCCGCGATAAATGCTCGGCACCGCCGCGCGGACTTCATCCTCCGTGATCATACGGTCGAAGGTGGTCAGTCCGGCCAGCGTCCAGCGCGACGCATCGACCACAATTTCCTCGGCAGTCTCGTTCGTCCATGGATTCAGCTGGCTGGAGAGTTTCGTGGGCGTGCCGTCGATGTATCCCATGCTACGCCCCTTATCGGCATCCCAGGTGTAACAGACGTGCACCCACTGCGGCCCGGGCACGCCGGGCACCTCCACCGGTTCATTGGGCCCATTCTCGGTCTCCCATACGATGCCCCCGTAGCCGGAATACCACCACAGGTTGAGCGATCCGAGCCCGGGCAGTTCCACCATACTGTCGCCATCGGCTTCCTCCACAAACGGCCCGTTGACGATCGGTTCATCCACCCGGAACCAACACATTAACGTGCCCTGGTTGCCCGGCGGCCTGTTCAGTTCGACGGTCACCGGTTCGTCGCCGGAAAACGCATCGATTCCGGCCCACGGACCCTGTTCATCTTTCAATTCAGCAGGTTTGATATGCTCGGCTTGTTCAAACATGATGATGAAACTCCTGTTCAGTGCAGTGCAGAGCGTTGCAGAAGAGACATAAGGGACGGAAGGGACAGAAACAACTTCGCATTTTCCGGCCGGCAGATATTCTAATCTCTGGAATTGGACACTCTTTCATTGCTGTCCTTTTCCCTTCGGATGTTCCGGTATCCGCGCAGCATTCACCTGCCGGAAATCGGCGATCCGGCCGCGGAATCCGACGTGGCTGATGGTCTCCCCGGTGTGCAGGGTCGTCATGCGTGCCACCCCAATCCGCGGTCCCGCATGATGATTGGGGATCCGCACGCCCGGGCCCGATCCGACCTTTTTGCCATCGAGGTAAAGCGACAGTTTGTCGTCTTGAATATCTTCCGTAGCGTCCTTCAGCACCAGCGTCACGCGGTGCCAGCGACCCGCCTGAACGGCGTCAGAGCTCAACCAGTATCGATATTTCCCCTCCCGGTCGTTGAACTCCCCCCAATTCTGTTTGTGGCTCAGGCTCCCCGCATACAACGTGCCGTCCTGGATGTAAATGTTGAATCCTTTGCCGCGCCCGCCCTGCACGTAGAGCACCTGCGTGCCCTCAAGCGTCTCCGGTTTAAAACGGATGGAAATCGTCAGGTTGGGATAGCCCCGGTTGCACGTCAGCCGGCTGCGCACGCCCCAGAGTCCGTCGTCATCGCTGGAGAGTTCGAGCACACGCCGGCCAAGGTCGGCATCCTCGACGAACTCCCCGCCGTGCAGCACGATATCCGGGGCGCGGCCGGGGTTGGGGACCATACGATAGCTCAGAAGTTCCCGTTTATCTTTCCCCACTCCTTTCCAGGGTCCGCGCCAGAGCGACGCGTCGCTCAGCGCCAGATCATAGATCACCGCTTCGTCGGGTTTTTCCCCGACGAACACCGCCGCGTCGTCGGAGATTTTGCGTCCGTCCGGTGCGGTGCCGGTGACGCGTATCATGTGCAAGCCAGGGTTTTGCAGTTTCAATTCCTTCGTCACCGGTCCTTCCTCCAGTGATGGGTTGGAATCGCCAGCTGACCACGCGTACGATTCAAAGCCTTCCTCGGAGGACACAGTCGACTTCGCGGTCACCCGAACCGTTCCGCCGGGTTCGACGAACCGCGCATCGGCATCGACCGCAATCTCGGGCGGCCCGCCGCGCACCACGGTTTTCAGCGTCTCATCGGCCTCATTGAACAGGAAGAAAGAGCCCGACCGTGCCGCGTGGTCCAGCGTAACCTGGCCGTAATCGGGCAGGGTCACTTTCGGGCTTTCAACGGCGCCGAGCGGAGCATGC
>JAGXLK010000286.1 GCA_018334735.1 Planctomycetota bacterium
CTCCAATCCTTTCAGCGAGTAGTCTGCGCCACTTTGAAATGCCCGGGTGAATATATGCCATTGCGTTTATGTTCTGGTGCTTTTGAATCTGGCTCGGAGACTGAGGATTGCCAAGCATTTGCCCTTCCTGCCAGCTCCAACCCAACAACCGGCGAGTTTTTTTATCGCGAAGGTGATATCGGCCCAACTCCCGATACAACGGGTGGGACGGATCAACGGCAAAGAAATTAAAATGCGGCATGACTCGGTAACCCATTTCCCGGGCCGATTCGATAAACGTCACGCCTGCGCTGTCGGGTTCATAATTCGGGTAATTTTGATCGTAGCCATCCGTACGCCAGCCGGGCACATGCAGGAGAGTCTTTTCAGGTGGGTGACGCTGAGCCAAAACCGTCAGAATTTTTGGTTTACACGGACACCACGACAGAGCAAGCGTCACAGATTCAGCCCAATCGGGTTTCACCTCGGACATCCGCTGCAATGGGTAAGTCTCCCGCAGCCACCTTTTGTACCGGCCCGCGGCCGTCTGCCAACCATCCGAGAATAAACCCAGCCGCCACGAAAGGCCACCGACTTCCCGTTTCCCTTCCCATGGCCCATCATTTTCCGTTGTAAAACCGCAGCTTCGGGGAGCTTGCGGAGTTCCCGTTGTTACAACCTTAGGACGAAAATGCCGATCCTCAGTCAGACAAAAAAAGCCCGTCCCATCTTTCTGCAGGAACGAAACGTAGGCGGCTTCCCATTTTTGAGGCCAGGTCCAATTTCGGCCGACCAGAAGCTCATCGCCCACGGGCAGGCGAGTTCCCTGGTAGAAAGGTGCCACAAGGTCAGTTTTCTCAACGATTCCGCTGATATTCCACCGAACTCCCGCCACCCCATCTTGAATCGCTGTCAGTGATGGTTCAACAACGATCTCATCACGTTCATCATCGCAGCTGATGCGAATATCCGCGTCGGCTTCCCAATCCGACAGGCAGAAATGTGCGACCCGCTCTCCAGGCATCCGCAGCTCACACCTGGAATTGTCACTAACCCCGATAGGATACGTTGTGGCGTCGTGCTTGATTAAGTCCAATGGAGCGTGTTCCGGGCTGGTATCAATCTGGGAACGGCCTGTTTCTTTATCCTGCAGTTGAATCAGGCAGCCCGATTCAAAAACCGCTTTAATGCGACGTCCTTCAACCGTCAGAGTTGTTTGCTCTTTTGTAAATTCCATGGCTGTGCCTTTACTGGTTCCAATTTCACAGTCATCATAAATATCGGGCAAATCGATTGTAATGATTTGGAAATGAATAAATCAATCTGTTAATTCGGCGTCGATTCTCTGGGGCACTGCTCCAAGCTGAGGAGAAACCAGACCGTCACCTCCCAAAAGAACGCGTTTTGTCGGTCAATAAAAGAAACGAACTCTTGTGGGAATTCAAACTCAAGGGAGGTGCCCCTAAAAGCCCGTCATACACCTGTACTCTTCTCATCGATACCTTGATTTCCGGGAACGGTCGGCCGGTGTTCAACCGTATCGGCACAAATCATCGACGCCGTCTTTTGAAATCAGAACGAGCGGATTGTCTGCCCGCTTCGCGAACGCCTTTTCGTTTGGGAAGAACAAGCATAAGAACTATTCCAGCCACAAACCCACCGACGTGAGCCCAGTAGGCTACCCCTCCCATCGCTCCAGCCGCAATGCTGCCAAATCCCCTGAAAAACTGGATTAAAAACCACATCCCGAGCACCACGTACGCCGGCAGGTCAACGAACGTGATGAGATAGAACAAAGGCAAAAGCGTAAGAATTCGCGCTTTTGGCCACGTTATAATATACGCTCCCAAAACGCCGGCAATGGCACCACTTGCACCAACGATCGGTAGCGGGGCGTCTCCGCTCACCAAAACCTGGCCTGCAGAAGCGGCAAGACCGCAAAAAAGATAGAACAATAAAAAGGGCACTTTGCGTAGCTTGGCTTCCACATTGTCGCCAAATATGTAAAGAAACCACATATTTCCCAGCAGGTGAACCCAACCCCCGTGCAGAAACATGGACGTGAAAGCCGGAATAACAATGCCCGTCAGAACGGAAATTTCACCCTGAAAGCCTTGTTTTACCCGGTGGGGGATGAGACCATACTGTGAGAACAACTGCTCGCGCTCAGGAGCCGGTAGAGAAATCTCAAACAGAAAAACCAGGACATTGATCACAATCAACCCGTAAACAACCCAGGATGTTTTATCTGACGGATTTTTGTCCCGTATCGGAATCACAGACCGGCCTCCCGCAGTCAAAAGTGGAGATTCATTATCTTATTTGATTTTCCTTGCCCTGTCCACACGGACGCCAGGGGCATGCATTCTATTCGGCCGAATTTGACATGCGAGAGCCGGGGAGTTAGAATCTAATTTCATTGGTGGGCGGTTAGCTCAGCTGGCGAGAGCGCTACCCCGACACGGTAGAGGCCACTGGTTCGAGTCCAGTACCGCCCACCATTCCTACGTACCACCTTGCCGCAGCCCGCCTGACCTCTACCGTATCGCAAAAATGGGGGCGCAGGCAATCCCCATGGGACGTCATCAATTTATGTTCATTATGTACCCCGGCCAACAGGGGTTCGTCGGCAAAAAAATGGGTTTGGATCTTTTTGTCGAGGGGCGAGAAGAGTTCCGCCAGTTCGTCCGATCTCTGGCCTACGAAGGCGACGCCAAATTTCAACCGCTTGCTCCGGGCTTTGCATTCGAGGCCCACACACAGACACGATTATCTACAACGGATGAAATAAATAAAGGGGCGGAGAAAGAATCTGAATGCGAAGATTTGGATCCGACCAAAACTACGGATGCCTGGGACGACCTGGCGTGAACAATACATGCACGAGTCCCGAGTCAGTAGGGCAGTAGAGTTTGTTGCAACGTATTTACCTGTACTGCATTTGCATTCGGTGCCTTAACGCCTGTAACCTGCATACTTTCCCTTTCAGGAGAACAATAAATGTCACGCGTTCAGTTGGCAATTATCGGAACCGGTAACATCGTAACGCTCGAACGAAAAGGTCCCGGCAAAGAACGCGGCGGGGCACATATTCCGTGTTTGAACCAACTTCCGGACAAATACGAAATCACGGCGATCTTCGGCACAAACCCCAAAAAGAATGCCGATGCTATGAGCAAAGTGGAACACGGCACGCCCGAACTTTTCGAGGCCGACAAGAAAAATACATGGCCTTCCTATGAACGTCTTCTGGCCAGGGATAACGTCGATGCTGTTCTCATTTGCACCCCCAACGCCACCCACATGGACTACGCTGTTCGCGCGTTCGAAGCGGGAAAGCATGTCCTCCTTGAGAAACCCATGGAGACCTCGCTGGAGAAATGCAACCGTATCATCGAAGCGGCAGAAGAAAGCAATAAAATCCTCCAAATTGCCATGGTCTGCCGCCACATGGAGTTTTACCAAAACGTGAAAAAGGCCGTTCATTCCCCGGGATTCGATCCGGGTTATATGCTCGTGGAAGAGGTCCGAAGCCCCTTTGCATCCGCATGGAAGTACAATACTGAGATGAGCGGCGGACTGCTTGTGGAAAAATCCTGCCATACGCTTGATCTGTTCAATTGGATCAGCGAAAAGCAACCCGTGCGCGTGGTGGGTGCCGGTGGAACCGAAGTCATCGATACGGGCGAATTCACCGATGTTCTCGGAAACGTCACAGAAATAGAAGATAAAAGCGGAATTTACGATAACGCGCACGTCACAGTCGAATACGAAGACGGGATGCGATCTTCATACCACGTGTGCTTTTTCCTCAATTCCGACTACGGGATTGTCCATCCCATCCGCGTCGTTGGCCGCAATGGAGAAAAAGTGCAGGGCGATCTTTTCGACAGGTGCTTAAAGTACACGGAAGGGCTCAGCGAAACACTGGGCCTGGAAAACGGAAAATTGGAGATGGACTATGGCCTTTTTTCACTGGCGGAAGCGGGGGTTGTGCAGCTCGAGCGGTTCCATAAAACCGTAACGAAAGGCGCCCCCAACGCGGCCACTGGACAGGAGGGGAAACTGGCCATCGCGATGGCGCTGGCTGCCCAAAAATCCATCGATAGCGGCAGTCAACCGGTCAATGTGGCGGACCTGCCCGGTTTTTAAGGTAGCGAATTGGTTTAAAATTCAAACATCCAGTCCTGCGGCATTCGAATATCGTTCTGGATCGCCCTGACCACTCGGAGGGCATATTCTTTCAGCCCAACGCGAGGTTTCCACAGGTCCGTAGTCATCTTCTCGACGTCCGCAACATACATCGGGATGTCCCGTTCCTGTTCGACCTCCTCAAAAATCGGCTCAATTCCCATCGCCTCTGCCACAGCCAGATCGACGTCGCGGTAATTAACGATCTGATCTCCGGTTACGTTATAAACCGCCACCGGGGCAGAACTTTTATCGGCGGCCGCACACGTAGCATACAAAAGATCCGAGATGTAGCCCACAGTGTGATACCAGGGATTCTTGTGGCTGACGCGAGTGGGTTTACCCTCCAGCCATGCCCGGCATGTCCTCCCGGCACGTCCGCCTTCACCATAGGGTGCCGCCGGCCAGTAATACCGCAAGATGACGGCCGGGATATCGTGTTCCCGAGAGAAATAGCGGACAAGCATCTCCCCGCCAAGTTTTGTGTCGTCGTACGGATGAAAGCCGCCTTCCAGGGTAGTAACCCCTTCCTTATTGAGATCATCTTTATCGCGCGAATGTTGATAAACGCCTCCGGTTGACCCAAACACAAGCCCGGCTCCGCTATCCGCAAAGTGTTCCATCAACTGCCCCGGGAAAAAACTGTTCACTTCCATCAGCTGCTTAAAAGTCGGCCAGATATCTCCC
>JAGXLK010000287.1 GCA_018334735.1 Planctomycetota bacterium
GGGCCGCCGCCGTCCGGCCCGTAGGGAGCAATTCTGCCGGGTCATTTCTTCGTTGCGGCTTCGCAGGGACCCGTCCGGGTCACCTTTGGCGCCGCGCCTCGAACTGACCTCGGCAGAATTGCTCTGACCCCACAAAATCAAATGGAACGGACCACTAGCCTCAATCTTCTTCACCCACGGGACAAGCCCGTGGGGGCCGATCTCGGGGTGGCGGTGGTTTCTAGCCGCTCAATCTCTCTCACCCGCGGCACAAGGCCGCGGGGGTCGAAAGCCAGAAGGCAGGACGGTTAAAAAAACCATGTGGCACAGCCTCTCCAGGCTGTGAACCGGGTCGTAAGACCCGGAGTCGTTGTCGTTCGCTGCGAAACGGAATATACAGCGCGCCGGACAATCGTAACAGGACCGGTTCGGGCCTGAACCCCGCCGGCGGAGCCGGCTGTGGAGTGCGGCGACCGCGAGTCGCGGTGGACTACCTGGAAGGGGGGATACCAATGCCAATGATATTTGAAATGGGCCCTTATTCACGTTTCCAGAGAATCGGAAAACCAGAAATGGGGTAGAGTGGTATTGGATCGCACGAACAAAGTTCGTCGCAGCAGAGCGCTGCACTCGCCTTCGGCGAGTCGATCCATGCGGGCATTTTCTCTGACCTCCTATCCCGGCGTTCATTCGGCCGCAAAGCGGCCTCACTTCACACCGGGCTACTTCTGAATCGCCCGCTCGCGGGCTCTCCCAGGAGAAAGCTCGTTTGTGCTGCGAGGAGGCCAGGTTTCCGCACCGCGTTCTGAACTCCAGTCCGCCCACCGGGAGTCGAGACTCGAGTTCAGCTGAGTCCGCCACCGGCGGGCGAAACTGGACTTGAGGCGGACAGATGCCGGAAAATGCCAGGTAGCTGTAGGTCCGCATCGCCGGGACCTGCCGTTCGTTGTTGGTCTTTGTGCTGCGGGGTTCGCAGGTTTCTGCACCGCGTTCTGAACTCCAGCCTCCGGCTGAAGTCCAGTCCGCTCGCGGGTTCCCGGGCCGCTTACAAATCCGCCGGGCTTGTCCGGACGTGCTTAAGGATTCAACCTACAACTGTGGGGTAAAAACTTTTTTCTGGCCATGCTAAGTCCCGACTGTGCCAATATTTCTGCTCAACGCACATGGCTCGGCCCGTTTTCCCGATGCCGGTAGGTTTTGGCAGCATAGTCACTCTTGTTCTTTGCCTGTCTTTTGCACCCCGGCCCCCGTCTCCTTACAATCAATTCTGTCGTCCTCCGTCTAAAATTCCTGGTGTCTAATGGAACCCGCTATTTTATGCCCGATCTGGTTTCTGGAACTTATATCTATCCACCGCTGCATTCAGACGATCACCAGTAAATCCCATAGGACGTACCCGCGCCAAAGCGGAACCGCAGTTGTACCTCGGAGTGGTTCTTCCACTCGGCGTGAAGATCGGCGTAGAGGTAATTCGCCCCCAGGTCCTTCCTGTGCATGGGCAGGCGTGCGGCGAACCAAAAACGGTTCAGGTACGGGGTCGGACAACGGTACGTGCCGTTCTTATCCGGCGGCACAGAATAACCATCGTAAGCAATCGGTTGTTGTGTCGCCCGCTCAATGAAAGCCCCACCGAAGGTATCCCCCAGCATCCTGAAACTCGGAAGCGGACGCGCCGCTCCCCCCCGCATGCGCCACCCGTAGAACTCCGCGCTCATCCCGTGGTCGGGACCGTGTCCCAGAATGGTATAGTAAGATGACATCACCGCACCGTTCCCCCGGAGCCCTCCTATGGGGTCCCCCATATCATTGCTCGCAGTGTGGGTCGGCTCGGTATCCGTCGGGCACCGGAATACCTCATCACTGCTGAAATAGCTGTCAAGGGGCTGATAGCTGGTGGGAGAATTGCAGCTACGGTATCCGGCCGGCGCCTGGACGGGGTTCGCAAGGTACGGCCCCCAGCTATTATAATCGTCAGAATATGCCATCTGCCCCAGGCCCATCTGGTGAAGGTTGCTGAGGCATGCAGCGCGATATGCACTCCGCCGCGCCTTCTCAAGGGCCGGCATAAGGAGCGCCGCTAATATAGCTATAATGGCAATAACCACCAACAACTCGATCAGAGTGAAACCTCGCGTCATCGCGTTCCTCCCAATACCCTCCCTGCTATGCAACATATTGTCCGCCCGTGTGCCGAACCCGCAGAACACGGCTTCCAGTACCAAAGATACCTCTCCCAAAAGCGTCTATTTCGCGTAATCAAGTCCCGCCTCGGGATGATCATCATGTTGCACAGTCCCTTCGAATTTGTCAAACGTTTTTTTCCCTTACCACAGGGCAAAAGGCCTTGAAAATGCACTCAAACACCCATATTATACGGTAGGAGTTACCGTGCATTTACCTCAACGCTCGAACTGGAGAAAGCACCGTGCAATATGACATTCTTGGTAAAACCGAATTGAAAGTCTCGCGACTCGGTTTCGGATGTATGCGCCTGCCAATGAAAGACAAAACCGAAGTCGATCGAGAAAAAGCAATCCCTATGCTCCATCGGGCCCGGGAACTGGGTATTAATCTGTTCGATACCGCCGTCGGTTACTGCGCCGGGGATAGCCAGAGGACAGTCGGCGAAGCGTTCGAAAATGTTCGCGATAAAATCGTCCTCTCAACAAAAAACCACCACTACGATAAAAACGATAAAGACGGTTGGTGGAAACACCTGGAAAATAGCCTTGAAAGACTCAGAACCGACCACATCGACATCTATAACCACCACGGCATAAATTACAACCGGTATCAGGAAAGCGTCGCAGGTGATGACGGGCTCTACCAGGAGATGCTCAAGGCGAAAGAACAGGGACTCATCCGGCATATCTGTTTCTCATTTCATGGCCCCAACGACCAACTTATGAAACTGGTGGATACGGGCCGCTTCGATACCGTCATCTGCCAGTACAATCTGCTGGATCGACACCTCGAAGACGCCATCGCCCACGCTTCCGAAAGCGGAATGGGCGTTCTGATCATGGGACCCGTCGGCGGCGGGCGTCTGGGTTACCCGAGCGATAAAGCCGCCAGTCTCGTCGGCGAGGTTAAAAGCACCCCGGACCTCGCACTGCGGTTCGTGCTCTCAAACGAAAATGTCAACGTGGCACTGTCGGGTATGTCGAATATGCAGATGCTCGAAGAGAATGTCGAGACGGTTTCCTCCGCCGAACAACTGAGCGAAAAAGACCACCAGCAAATCGAAGAAGCGATCGAAGAGCGGAAAAAACTGGCCGGCCTCTACTGCACCGGTTGCAATTACTGCATGCCCTGCCCCGCCGGTGTCGATATCCCCGCAAATTTCCAAATCCTGAATCTCGAACGGGTCTTCGGACTGACCGATCACGCAAAGAAAAAATATGGAAATCTTGAGGGAAAAGCCGCTTACTGCATGCAATGCGGACAGTGCCTGGAGGAATGCCCTCAGGACATCAATATCCCGCAACGCCTGGGAGAAGCGGTTAAAACCCTCGATCCGCGCGCCGGTCGTCTGGGAGGCTGGAGTTACCTCCGCTCCGCAGAACGCACCGAGGAGACCACAAACCTTCAAATTCGATACGTTTTGAAGAATTTCGCCGATGAAACTCGGAACGCGGATCTGCAGTTCCAGCCGCAAGGCGAAGACCGGGTCCAACCACAAAAACTTACCGTGGAAGAACTGGAACCCTACCACCGCAAAAAAATCGACCTCGAACTGTCACAACCGCGAAACGTTTCTTCTTACAATCTGGATGTTGTTGTCAGCTGGGATGGCGAAATAACGACAGAGCATCTATCCGAAATGGTGGTCTGTGCATCCAGAACAGAAGGATTTGAACTCAAAGCAGGTGAAATCGAAGGCCCCGTGCATGTCCCCGCCCCCACCCATCCTACCCATAGCACCGACTACACGCCTGAGACGACGTTTGATTTCGGCGTGTGTTACGACGAGCAAAACCTTTATATTGGGGTTGATGTCGACGCCGCCGATGAGGAAGAGGATGTCGGGCCGGTGATGGTGTACCTCGATACGCGGAAACCGGAGGAACTGGGTCGCGGTTCCTACGAGGAAGGCGTCACGAAAATCGCGCTCCACCCGCCGGCGGAGACGGAAAAGGCAGGGGCTGAGACCGATCTGGACCTCGAATTGGATCATGTGGCGACCGACAGGGGGTACGCGTTCGCCTGTGCGATTCCCTGGGAAGAATTGTGTCAGGACGACGATAGTCCGTCCGTGGCCGGATTCGATATCGGGTTGCGCTGTCAGGTCGGGGAGAAAAAGGTGCTTCTCAACTGGACGGGACGCCCGGGCGGCGACAAAGATCCATCCGCTTTCGGGAAGCTCGCGATGGTGTAACGGAGTCTGCTGGTCCCGGATCACGCATCGGTCCGAAAACCCGGCAGCGAGTTCTGGGGAACGTCCAACCCCAAACCGGCAGCCCCTCGCGCACGCGGAGTTTGAGGATCTGCCCGAAATGCACCCTGTGTGCCCGCCTCCCTGCGGCCTTGCGGCCCGGGAGCGGACCCTAATTCGCGGATTTCGGCGGTAAAGGTAGCTCTACCCTTTCGCCCGCTTTTCTCAAGCGGCGCCAGTGCTGCAGCTGCGCGGAAGCCAGGCGCAGGAGTATTTTCATACTTCAAGTGCAGGCTGACAAAGAAGATGCAGTGCTGGCACCGTTCCCGAAGGGCGAACCGGCGTTTTCAGATTTAGAATACACCGTGTGTGCTGAGATCAGCCATCCAATGCAGCGTAACGTTTGTCTGTCGTGTCGTTTAGAATAATACTGCTTTTAGGTTCGTGAGAAATGGGGGTAGAAAACACATGTTCAGCGCCGT
>JAGXLK010000288.1 GCA_018334735.1 Planctomycetota bacterium
TGATCGCGTCGAGCCGGAAGTGCTTCGGGCCTGGGTGCTGGCAATGATGGACGCCGATGAGTTCGAGCGGATCTTCGATATTGATGCGATGGACCAGAAATTTATGCAGCGCATGCGGGAAGAAGCGGACAAACTCGACGGGACCCACCAGGCGCCTTTCCCGCTCGATGTGCGGACCGAGGTCTATCAATATTATATCGATGAGATAAAACGTATCTCTCCCGAAACACCTTTTGCGATTTGCACTGAGCACCCGGCGATCTGGGATGATCTGGAGGACCAGTTGAAGATGACACGCACGAAAATGTTCTGTTGTTGCGGAGGAATGAGCCCGCCGGGGGCCTGGGACGGGGAAAATACGGTGTTGACAGGAGAGAAGTAAAGCTGGACTGATTGGACAGAGTGGGCGTTCTTATGGGGAGACCAATTTGAGTGACAATCAGCTGATTCTAAAGCATGGCGGCTACCGGGATTTCGAAGAGCAGGGTGGATTTACCGAGAGGCTCTACAGGACGCGGAAACGGAAAAGGGACAGTTAATCCCCGGTTCAGGGGATCTGAATTTCCAAAATCAGCTTCCCGCCGGGACATTCGAGGTGGGTTTCTCTCTCCGGGGATTCGACGGGTTCGGCCGATCCGGTCTTTACCTGAAGTTCCCCGGTGAAAGGCAGCTCAAGAAGAGTCGGTACCGATTCTGGGAGGCCGACATCCAGGTGGAAAATCCCGTTTTCCGCTTGCCAGAGGCATTCGATGCAGCCGCGAGGCGTGGGGACACGCCCATGGGCCCAGGTCAAATTGCCAACATGGGGCGCGATCACTACACGGGCATAGCCGGGCTCAAGCGGTTTGACCCCCAGTACTTCGCGAGGCAAGAAATACGAAGGTGCAGCGCTCCAAGCGTGACAGTGACTCCGGGTGAGCCTTTCCTGTTCGGCATGATAATTTTCCCAGAAAGTCGTCGCCCCGGCATTAATTTGCAGCCCCCAGTAATTGCGAATTGTTTGCACCAGGTCATCATATTTCCCGGCTTTCACCATCGTTTCCAGAAGGAAGAACATGAAAAAAGGACTTCCTGCCGTGACGAAATCCTCGGGAGGCTCAATCGCGAGCGACAACGCGCGTTCGGCCCGGTCCGCTTCGGCAACTTCCGCCAGATAGGCCATGGTTTGAGTTTGCTGACTGAACGTTTCACTATGAACGCCGTCGGAATGAATGGAATCGATATAGGCGCGTCTGTCCTCGTCCCAGAGGTGTTCATTAATGGCGTTCTTGAGCCGATCAGCGCTTTCTTCCCATCGCTGAGCACGTCCTTTCTGCGTCGTACGGAACGCCAGGTCGGCGCATTGTCGAAGAGCGAGCACAGCGAGACAATTCAAGTGGGTAACGATGCCCTCGTTTGGTGCATCCATCGGCGCCCAATCGAGCATATTCCAGGCTTCGATGTCGAGAAGGTCGTCGTCATTGATATATTGTTCGAGTCCGCAGATATTGCGTTCGAGGTATCGGAGCATATCTTTCGCGATCGGTTCATCGCCGGTCAAAAGGTAGTGTTCCTGAGCCCATCGCATCCAGAGAAGACTCCAGGTACTGAGGATTGATTCCCATGCACTCGGGACGTGGCACTCGACCAGTTCCGAACGGTCCAGGCTACGAGCAGCTTGAAGCCAGCAATGCCGGCTGAGTTGCGGATCGCCGTTGACAAGCAGATCGACAAGCGCTTCGTTTCGCGCATCGCCCACCCAATGCGTCTGTTCATAGGTTGGGCAATCGGTATAGGTATCTTCGGAGCAACACCGAAGTGTCCGCGCACCGACCTCCCAGATGCGCGAGAGCATGCGGTCGGAACATTCAAATGCACCATCGCTTTTCTGCGGATAGGTGTTAAAAATTGCCCGCACGTAGCGAATCCGGACAGGTTTATTGAAGTTCCGCAGTGTCAACCAGCTATATCGGAAACCCCTCCGAACGAAGGTTTTGTAATGCTGGATACCTTCCCGGCAGACGTAACGGAATGTGTTATTCATCCCTTCTGCGAGATTTTTTCGTCCGTCACGTTGAATAAATTCGAAATTATGGTCATCAATAATCGTGTTTTTGGGAGCGTCGATCTCAAGCTCGTGGTAACCGACCAGTTCATCCCCGAAATCCAGCAGAAGCCGGACCGAAGACCCATCTTCCGGGGGGAACACGACCGTCCATTCGGGAGTGTCTTGGAGCATGGCCTCCGGATTTTCGAGCTCGACCGAGCTGTTTTCAACGGTTTCCTCAGACGCGCATATGGCGAAGACGTCCGTGGTTGTCCAGGAGTCTTCGGGCATCGGGCGGGCGAATTCTGCTATGAGGTCATCTGGATCGGGTCGACCGCTTTCCCAGAGAGCTTCGTATTTTTCTTCTGTTGCACCTTCTGGTATCTCCTCGGCCGTAATGAGCTTTCCGAGGGGGTGTTTTGTCTCTGAAATCCCTTCGAAAGGTCCCAGTGCAAGCCAGGGGATGTCTGAATTTTCAGCGGAGGGAATAGCCCCGAATCGCACTGGTTTTTCAGTCCAGAGATTGATCGATGTCCGGTAGAAATGAGTTTGTTCTGGCATTCGGTGCATGAGAACGTTCCATCCGTTCTCCAGCCGAACGGTCGTTGTGCCGGCTGAGGAAGTTTCCTTGCCGTGCTCTTGAAAATCCAGAATTTCACCGTTCAATTTCCAGTCAGCGTTCCCATGGGGACTTTGCAACCGGAGATCCTGAGCTTCCTGACTGTAGATATGGGTTACCAGCAGCATTTTGCCTCGAAACATACTGGCTGATAGATCCTGACTGTTGAGGAGGCGTCGGGGATTCAGAGACCAGGTGAACGGTGCCGCGCGAACCATTTCGGCGTTGACGAGACGTTGAGGCTTAACCGGTTCGCGCGTGAGGTGAGGAATATCTCGCAGGACGAGTGTTTCATGCGGAGGTTGACCGGGACGGCGCAAAACCCGGGAACGTTCCCATCCAGAGTCATCAAAACTCAGTGATCGCCAGTCGGAATCGTTGGGAGACACTTTTCGGGCGTCGTATTGTTCTTCCCAGGCCTGCTGGCAGCTGATTCTGGGGACAGGCCATCCGTATCCCGGATGGGCTCGGCTTTGCCAGGCACGGTTGGTGACGATGCGCTGGCCGTTCTGAGCGGTTTTGATGTCGACTTGAGCGAGAAGACCCGGTTCGGAGTTGATATACTGGAACGTACCAACACCGATATCCTGAACGATTGCTGCGAGGACGTTATCTCCCGGCTGCAAAAATCCGGTAAGATCGTAGCGGTCGACGCGCCAGGAGGAAGGCCAGGAGCGAATGGGACCGTGGCCAATCCATGAGCCGTTCAGGTACATTTCATACCTTGCGTCGGCGGTTATTAAAATCTGCGCTTCCTCGACCACATCCTTTACCGTGAAGCAGCGCCGAAAACAGGCGAAGTTATTGGCGGGTTGTTTGGACCTATCGTTCCAGATCCATCGTGCGTTTTCATCAAACGTAACTTTCATCTGGTCAATCTCCAGGTTTGACAAAACCTTCAACCGCAGTCTGAAGAGTTAATGGCCTTAGTAAGTGGGGCCGGTAGCATAGACGGGTTGGACGTGAGTTTCAATGAAAAAAGCGGGATGAAGTGCAAAATGATTGAAGGTTCTCGAGCGGAAGATTATACTGAATGTGAGGAGGACCGGACGCCTGATCGTTATTTGCGGCGTCCCTTACCGGAGATCTAAACGTATGTTTTTGTACCCTTTCGATCCTTTTATACTTCTTCTCGTCCCGCCTTTGATTCTTGCTTACTATGCCCGGTCGAAGGTGAAGAGTACTTTCGAGGAGTTTTCCCACCGCATTTCGAGTTCCGGGATCACCGGAGCCGAAGCGGCCAGGCGCATTCTGCGTCGGAACGGACTTGAGGAGGTGGAAATCGAGCAGGTGGAAGGTCACCTGAGCGATCACTACGATCCTCGGGAAAAAGTTTTACGTTTGAGCACGGGGGTTCATGACTCGAACTCTCTGGCGGCTCTCGGTGTGGCTGCGCATGAAACGGGACATGCACTACAGGATAAGCGGGGGTATTTACCACTCAAGATTCGGAAAGGAATTTTTCCGCTCGCGGCTTTTGGAAACAATCTTGGGCCCATTATTTTCATAGTGGGTCTTGGTATGCTGTTTTTTACTCAGGGTCGAGGGCAGATTCCTCAGCTGGTGGCGCAGGCGGGGATATTGCTTTTCAGTGCCGGCGCTTTCTTCACGATCGTGACTTTGCCGGTAGAATTTAACGCAAGCAAACGGGCTTTGCGAGTATTGGTTCAGCAGAACATTATCTCTCCCAGTGAACGGGAAGATGCTCAAAAGGTTCTCCGAGCGGCTGCGCTCACCTATGTGGCGGCGGCTTTCATGGCAGTGATGATGCTGGTGCGGTTTATTCTTATTTTCCTTGCAGTCAGGGACGAATGACCTTAAGGCCGCTTTTCGCAGGCAGTGAAAGCACATTAAGCCCTGAATTCTTTACCGGCGGAAGTGGATTTTTCGAGGCACAGGGATTGTGCCGCGGAGGTTGTCCGTTTGACAGGTCCCGAAAATGGAGTCAAAATAGGGTTTCATTTTCCGTACTCCCCACGTGAGTTATTCCGTCTGATTTTTTGGCGCCTTACCTATGTCCGAAAACATCGTTAAACAGGTCCAGAGTATCGAAGAGAAGGCCGACCGGATCGTCCAGGAGGCGAGAGAAAAGGCCCGTGAACTGAAAGCCTCGGTCGAGGAAGAAGCAGAAAATTCCGAGAAGAGAAGGAGCAACAACTTCAGCAAGAGCTTGAGGTGTTTACTGACGA
>JAGXLK010000289.1 GCA_018334735.1 Planctomycetota bacterium
GGGAGGATTCAAAAGGCACAAAAAGTGGCACGCCGGGAGGGATTCGAACCCCCGACCGTCGGATTAGAAATCCGATGCTCTCTCCCCTGAGCTACCGGCGCGCCGTCGCGATATTCTTCGTTGCCCATTGAGGATATCCCAACCGTACTCTCGACGCAAGTTTCACACTTGTTCGTCCGTTGCATCCAACGTTGTGTGCCGCAAATTCAACCGGGGTTCCATTGCGCTTAGCCGTAATCCTGAACGGCTGAGCGCGGATATTTGATTAATTTAAGGCAATAATTATTATACGGCCAAAACATCGATGCCTGTTACAAAGCAAAGGCCCCCGACAGAAGGCGCCCTCCAGGCTGGTCCGACGTGGAATTTTAACTTCCGGCAATCATGGGATTTGCCTGATACCGTGTGCGTCTCTAAACCCCTTCGCCGACGGGTCTAAGACGGACCGCTTATTACAATGTTTGCATTATTTGTCCGAAATATTGGGCAAAATCGTTCAGTTTTTCTTCAGCCTGAGTTTCGGGATTGAAATCCTCCAGCGAGACGTAACCGTCGTATCCGAGCTGTTTCAGGATCGCCATAATTTCGCACCAGTCCAGAAGTCCTTCCTTGAGCGGGCACCACTCGTAACCCCAGTTCGCCTGGCCGAGATCATTTGTGCCGAGCACAACGGGTCGGGCATTCTTGACATGAATATGAGCGAGCCACGGTTGAATCATACTCAGGCCATATTCCGGTCTTTCATAGCCTTCCCAAACCATATTGCCCGGGTCCCACAGGATTCCAACGTGTTCTGGGTCTTTTCCTTCAACGAAACGCCGGGCCGCACTTGCACTGGGAATTAATCCACCATGATGTGTTTCAGCTATTGCTTTCACACCCATTTCTGCCGCTATCTGCTCGACATCGTCCCACTGACTTTGTGTCGCCGCGAGGGCTTCTTCGAAATCCTCAATTTCGCTTCCGCCGATCCCGACACGTATTGCGCTGGCGCCAAGGATATTCGCGGCTTCCATCTGTCGTTTCAAGTCGTCGTGATCCGTCGGGTCCGGACTGCCTGCCAGACTCGACGCTGAAAGGCCATGTTGTTCCGTGATTTTCGCAATTTCGGAGGCTTTTTCTACGACGCTGTCTCTGGGAATCGTCGCGCGGTTACTGCCCCAGAAACGTCCGCCGTCTTGGGGATCGAAATCGATCTCATCGGGCACATCCGAGACGCGCCATTCGACGCCCTTTATGTCGAGTTCCTCCAGTTTGTCGGCCGCTTCTTCAAAACTATACTCCGGGCAGGCGAGCGTGTAGACGCTGAGTTTCATGATCGTCTCCTGAAAATGATACGGTAAATGCTAAAACAAAAGCAGTCCTGCATAACCTTCCCCAAGTTTTCGCCCCCCGCCCGGCGTCGGAGGAGCGAATGCTCAGTTATTGTAAAAATGTGGGGTCACAAGCCCGAGCCTATCTCGATGATTTCCCAGGCTTTTTCGCCATCCGCACCGGGGCTCTTGACCACATCGCCGACCTGGTGGCCCATGAATTTCTGGCTCAGCGGCGCCTGATAGGAATAAATGTTCTCCCGGGGATCAGCATCCCACGGCCCGAGGAAGCTCATGGTGCGTTCCTCACCGGTGTGTTCGTCGCGCACCCGGATGTGGCTCCCGACGGTGACATGTTCGGTATCGGGCATTTCAGGTGGGATTATCCGGGTGCGGGAAAGCTCATCCTGAATCGCCGCGGCTTCTTCGCTCAGTCGAGACCGCTCCTCAAGGGCCGCGGTATATTCAGCATTTTCGCTCAAGTCTCCAAAATCGGCCGCTTCTCCGATCTGCTTTATCACTTCCGGCATACGTTCATCGACGATCTTCCGATATTCTTCACGTCTTTTCTCCATCCCCTCCTCTGTTGTATAAATAACTTTTTCTTTCCAGGGAGGGGTAGCGGTTCGAAAAAGTCTCGGGCGTGTCGCGCGAATGGCCCGAGCAACGCGTGGCCTGGCGGTATCGCCCAACCCCTGATTGCGATCGACCTGTCCGCTTAAGGCCAGGATAACTTCGTCGGTGCTATTTTCGAGCGCCTGTTCGACCGCCTTTTCCCCTTCTCCTGTTACCAAATCCCGGATTTTCGACAGGAGCTGTTTCCGCTCAGTTTCCGGGTGAGATCCGGGCCGGCCAAGTGACGATGTAACCGATAGCAAACGCCGCAATATGGCCATAGCGTCCATATTTTCCGGCAGGTTTTCGTCTCCGTAGCGGACGAAACTGTGCCATAACCAGAGGACCGCTCCCGGGTGTGCATCAGGACGTTGTAATGCGCGCTTGAAAACATCTTCAAGAAGTTCCGCGCTCTCTGCCGCACGCAATTTCTCAATGGCTGTCCCAAAAGCCGCCTGCGGCATGAAGGGGCAGACTTCGGCGAGTAGCTGTGTCCAATTTTCAGGCATCCATTCCGGCAGAGCCTGGATTATTTCGTTACGGATTCTCTTTTTTCCTCTGGGATCTTTGAGAGCGTCTCCTAAATCCAATTCATCTACCAGCTGGCGCGTGTCTGGTTGCCGGGGCACTTCGGCGCCGGGATATTCTTTGCTCAAACGGTCGCGGAGAGCGATGGCCCCAAGGCGGATCTGGTCGGATTGGTTTCCGTTCGCGGCCAGGCCTGCCAGTTCGCCTCCGATGTGCGAAATAAGCTCGTCTGCTTCATCGCCCTTGAGATTTTCCGCGAGAATTTGATACACAAGCGATAGCTTTTGGGCTGATTCTTTTCGGTCAAATTTGCGTTTTAGTTGATCGCCCCGGCTCACCGGTTCAGAACGGAGAAATAGGTCCGGGTTACTGCTGGCAGTCATGCCAATGTTGGGCGATTGCTCGAGTGTCTTTTTCGTTTTTGACCACCAGCTTGACCAGTTACTCTTGCCGAGAGCAGGACGCAGGTAACGGCGGATGCGTTTCAAAGGGGTGCGTCCCCCAAATGTCTGGAGGGTGAGCGTCACAAGACGCTCGGGGTCTTCTTCAGCGAGCTCATTCACTCGCTTTTGTTCGAACATCACAAGAGCCCGAATATCATCCGGCGGCAGCGTTTGAAGTTTCTCCAGATCATCGGGTTTAAAGTTCCGCGTCCGGTTTTCGAACTCAACGATGACACCATCATCAGGATCGATTTTTTCGACGCGCCCGAGTTTGGCACCCGGGTCGACACGAACGTAGGCCCCCGGGCAAAGTTCTTCGAGGATTTCCAACCTGTCTTCGGCTTCGTCGAGCGGTAGATCAGACCGGTCGAGCGTCCATTTCATGAGTGCATCGGCCCGTTCGGTACGTCCATTGATGGCGCGGTAGAGATCGACCGCTTCTTCGCGCATCATCTCACTGTTCGGCAGCAAACTGCAACCTTTTCGGGCGCTCGTCAGGGCCGCCTCGAGACGATTTTCTTCGCGCAAAGCGGTAATGAGGTACCAGAGCAGAGTCTCCGCAAGTTCAGCGCCATCCCCATGATTGACAAGCACATCGGCACCTTTCAGCAGAAACTCCCAGGAATCAAGGTCATCCTGCAGAGCGCTCATCCAGATATCTTCGACCTCGTCCAATTTTCCTTTGCGGGCGAGTTTCAGCAAATCTTTCATACACAACTCCGCTGAGGCAAAGATTTAAAACTTCGGCCCTGAGCTGCCGAACTGACTATAAACTGACATTATAAGTACATTTTCTCGCCGGAGCACACGAAACGGCAAAAGATTGCATTTTCCCCGGGCCAAGCGTCCGTTACAATATGTTTAAAGTAAGTTTTTCAACTCTCTCAGGGGATCGTGAAATGCGGCTTATCCTCGTGACGGCTTTTGGTGTTTCATTCGTCCTGTCATTTTTATTGACGGCGATCGTGAGAAGAATTGCTCGGCGTCTCAACTTTGTTGACGTGCCGGGCGGACGGAAACAACACGCTGAGCCGACGCCTCATGGTGGCGGTATTGCCATTGTGATCGCCTGTTCTGTGACCGTTCTGGGGGCTGTGCTTGGGGCCTTCGTCATTGAACGAAATCCAGATTTCGTGGGCCTGCCGCCGGACATTTTCCAGGACGTTGGGCGCGCTGTCGACCGGTTACCTCTTCTGATTAAGGTATTGGCGGGCGGAATCGCCATCGCCCTGTTCGGTTTGTGGGACGACATACGCCCTTTTCGGCCGTTGACGAAACTGATTTTGCAGTTTGTCATCGCGGGTATTATTGTTCTGTCAAGCGGCATGCGTATTTCGATGTTCATTCCTTATGACTGGGTGCAGGCCGCCATCACAATCGTATGGATTGTTCTGCTGACAAATACTTTCAATCTTCTGGACAATATGGACGGGTTGAGCGGTTCGATGGCTTTTATCTGTGCGGGTGCCCTTCTCATCCTGGCGCTTCAAAGCACTCAGTTCTTTATCGCCGGTTTAATGCTTGCATTGGCCGGGGCCCTGCTTGGTTTTTTGTTCTTCAATTTTCCTCCGGCGTCGATTTTTATGGGCGACACGGGCAGCATGTTCATCGGTTATATTCTCGCAACGGGGACGGTTTTAACAACCTTCGTGAACGCTACCGGATTCAATCCCCTGTTTCCGGTTATCGTTCCTCTCGTCATTTTCGCGGTGCCGCTCTACGATACGGCAAGCGTTCTTTTAATCCGTTTGCATCACGGTAAATCACTGCTTGCGGGCGACCGGAATCACCTCTCGCATCGCCTGAACCGGCTGGGGATGAGTGAACGGAGGGTGCTTTTCACGATTGCTTTGTTGACCCTCGCCACATCCCTGGGGGCCACCCTTCCCTACGGGTCGTCATTTTGGCGGGCAATTGTGCCTGTTTTGCAGG
>JAGXLK010000290.1 GCA_018334735.1 Planctomycetota bacterium
TGGATTCGCCCTGGTACCAGCCGAATCCCCGGATTGTGAAGGGAGCAATTTTGGCCATCTCGGAGCGACGGAAATTGATACCGGGTTCCTGGCCGGCGGGATTCATCAGAGACTGTATGGCTTTCTTTTTATTGCCCCCAGATTTTGTGAGGGCTTTGTCCCACTTTTTCCCCAGAAGCTGCGAAAGATACTCGGGCGTGGCGGTTCGGTCCCAGGCTTTGACGATATCACGCTTGAGCTGCGGATCGTTCGTCAGAGCCTCGCGGCTGATCCAGCTCTGGATCATTGTCCCGCCGCGGGCGCAGACGATCATACCGACCGGCACGTCCAGGTCGCGATGGAGTGCGCGGGCGAAATAGAAAGAGACCGCGGAGAACCCCCCCACGTTTTTCGGTGATGTTTCAACCCAGCTGGGCTGGTCCGGATTGGGTCTTGGGGGCGAGTTGTAAAATCGGATCTTCGGGAGGTCGGCCTCCGCGATGGATTCTTTCGCGGTCAACGATCCTTTGACTGACATACCCATGTTGGATTGTCCCGAGAAGAGCCAGACTTCCCCGACGAGGACATTGGAAAGAGCCACCTCGTCGTCGCCGGATAGGACCCGGAGCGTGCGCGATTTCGCCGATGTTTTCAGCGGTTTGAGCTGGAGTTTCCAATGACCTTTTTTGTCTGTTTTTGTGGCGGCTTCTTGCCCGGCGAACTGAACGGTTACTTCGGAGTTGGGCGGGGCAGTTCCCCAGATCTGGACCGGCAACTCTCTCTGGAGGACCATATTATCGGTGAACGGACGAGCGAGTTTCAGGTCCGCCAGGGCGGGTGCACTAAAACAGCTCAGGGCCAGCAGGAGCAGCAAAACTTTATGTGCGATTTCCATTTTTGCCTCGGAACAGTGGTTTTACTCAATCAGAAGCGTCAAAAAATCTCTTTCCGGGACGCTGATTGTGAAAGTTTTTTTACCGTCGCTGATGACTTTGAGGTTATCGATTTTATACTTGTTCTGGCCTTTCCAGAAAAGCAGGTTGCGTCCGAGGATTTGCATGGGGCCTTTTTCGACCTCCCCGTAGCCGTTATTGCTTTCAGCATCCAGGCGGTCGAGAACTTTTTCCCGTTTAAGGAAGTCCGGCATACTCTCCAGGTTTCGGACGCTCCAGCCATCGGGCAAGCCAATTTTCCCGGGATCAATTGTCAGCTGAACCGTGCTGTTTTTGTCCTCGGGGTAATGCATATTCATTACCATCATAAGGACCTTTTTCTTTTCTTCGTTGTCGGGATGCGGCCTCGTCCAGAAACTGACCCTGTATTCGGGATCTGTTGTCTCGACATAGCCGCCGTCCTGCCAGTACCCGTGGAAATCGACATCTTCAGCTCCGATGCCCCACTGGGCGCGATATTCAACGGTTGGTCTGGCGCGAACATGGGTGTGGACCTCGGGGACGGTATCGTGGAGCCAGCACCAGCCGAAGGTCTGGCGTCCGGGCAGGGCCCACTGCGATCCTCCGCGCCCGGCCATTGTCATCCAGACCGGCACAAAACCGAATTTCTGGGAGCGTCCAATCGTGAGCATATACTGCTCGTTGATGTTGTCCATGATATCCTGCTGCGGCGTGGGGATATTCGGTTCACCGAACATTGCGATATCGGTAGCACCGATGGCGTAGGGCGCCATCATGCCCGATGTGTGGACCCAGATGAAGGGATCGATTCCCTGATCGATTATGCACTGTCGCACCCTGTAGAGGAATCTGCGCTCGAGCGTAAGGCCCACTGACGGTCGGATCGATCCGTCGGGCAGGACTTTTCCCTGTCCGTTAAATACGTTGTAATCGGGGGCGAAGTAGCATTCGTCAAAGTACATTCCGTTGACGTGCCAGAATTTCAGAAACTGGGTCAGGTGGAAACAGAAGAAATCCTGGTAACTGTCGACCGGTCGCAGGTGAAACCACCCACCGGACGGCATGATTGTCCAGTCGCCGCGGAAAAATTTTCGGAAAGCTTTCGATTTTGTCCCTTCGAAATACATCGAGGCGTTGTGAAAGTAGCACTGCCGGACGGCTTTTGGGTTTCCGTATTTTTCGATGCCGCTTTTGACGGTTCCGGCGGCTTCCTTGCCAAGATTCTTGCGGATCGCGGAAATATCCGGATACCCTTTGCCATCCATGCCATCGAGGACCTCCCCTGCGGTTCTGTTTTTCGGCACATCGATTCCGTTGGCCCTGGCGAGTCCGGCGCTGTCGTGCCAGTGAACCGGACCGACTTTGCCGTGTCCGGGTCCGTAGAAAAAGGCCACGTTGCTGTTGGTGAAATTGCCGTAGTGCAGTATGGCGTTCCGCCAGTCTTTCGGGAGGGGTTTAATGGGTGTGGCGATCAGACCAAACCGTGCCTGGAACGATTTTCCTTTGCACTGCCTGCGTACGAGATTGACCTGGATCTCTACTTCATCATCATGTCGCACGATCTGGGCGCAGGGTGTCTGTTCGCCCCGTATCCACTCATGGTCATTGTCCGCGAACCATTGAATTGCCCGGTCGTCATCGGCCAGGCCGATATACGGGACGAAATCAGCCACACTGTCGGAATCCCAGATCACGCCTTTTTGGGGCAAGTTCTCCAGAAGAAAGTTCATCCCATTTGTGCCGCCACGCGTCGTCCACATGTAGTCGGCGACTTCCCTGCGGACCGGGACGGACAGGTAGAGGCGTTCGATGGCTTTTGCTTCGGCTTTGGGCTCGGCGTTCAGTTCATAAATCAGACCGCCGTCGAAGAGGATCCGGCCTTCTATGTTCAGCGTTATACCGGCCACTTCATATTTTCCGCTGAAGGTTGCCTTATTGGCGTTTGCCTCTTCGATGTTGAATCCCTTCGCGATTTTTGCTTCGTATCTCTTCCCGTCAACCACTGCGACAAAATTGACAGGTCGAGCGAGAAGCTGTTTTTTCTGGCTTTGCATACGTGCCGGTAAGGCTCCCCTCATTTCGTATTGGCGTCCCCAGATTTTAAAACCATTTTCGCTGGTTTTAAGCGGTGTGTAGGGGGGCTCGGCCGTCAGTTTCTCTCCGTATTTCTCAGAATTCAGCCAGATGAACTCGTCACTGTAATCTTTGTGTCTGAACGAATCTGTCGTCGAGACCAATACGCGGCCGTTTTTGTCCAGGAAGCTGGTTTTCACCGTGTATTTGCCGTGGGGCAGTTCCGCGGGCAGCCAGAAATAAGTCTCGGCAGCGTCGCACTCGAACTGTCGGTCGACGATGGTCTTAACGCCCTTTTTGTAAGCGGTGTTCACGGCCACGGATTTGCCCTGTTCGTTCAGGACTTCAAAGGTCACCGTCTCGATCCTGTCTCGCATGGGGGCTTCGAGCAGATCCACCCAGCATTTTGCGCCCATATTGAGGGGAGCGTATGAAAGCCGTGTGGTCATTTTCCACGGTTTTGGTTTCACTTTTTTGACAGTTCGTTCTTTGACCGACATCGGTCGGTACATCCAGTTTCCCTCAATAAGGGTGTTTCCGGTGGGTCCTGTGACACTGAGTTTTATCGTGTTGACTTTTTCCGTAGCGGGGGGCAGGTTGCCGGTGAGGGTGATTTTTTTGGTTTTCCCGGCCGCGACCGTCACGGTCTTCTCGACCTGCATGTCTTTCCGCGAGGCATTGATCGTGAACTCGCCGGCTTTGTCTTCTCCGTTTACCAGTTCAAGCTGGGGTTCGAACCGATTTTCGAACAGACTGCTCAGGTCGAGAAGCCGGACGCACGTTGTGGCATCGGAGAGGGTCATTTGTGCGTGGGTTTCGATGTTTTTATACCAGCCGTATGTGAACGGCCAGGAGCGCTGGGGCCAGGCTACCGCTACCATTCCTCCCCACGGTTTGTCGGGCTGGTAATGGTCCGGATCGGCCAACTCCTCGATTGGAATGGCCACCTCAGCGGTCCAGTATTCGCCTTGTTTGTAGGAATTTTTGAATTTCACATCGGGGTTCCACCCGGGATTCTTTATACCGAGAGCCGGAACAAGCTTTATGTCGTAGAGAGCTCCATACGCGTTCCCGATCATCTGATAGGCGGCAGTGTGACCTCCAGTGGGGGGAGTGAGCCAGATCTCAAACTGCTGTCGGTCCATATAAACTTTGGAATCCCGCCGACGGTATTTCCGGCTCGGTTTTTCGCCAGGGGCGAGCTGCGTCCACACCGCGATGTAGATATTTTTGTCGTCGTGCCCGAGGTAAATGTGAGATTCCTTGGGCACCATGACTTTTCCAAAACTACCTGTCGCACCGATAAAACCCGTTACGGCCGCCGAACGGGCCCATTCACCCTCCTTCATCACGCCATCTATCGTGGGCGCATCTTCAAATTTCGGGATGTGCAGACGAGGGCGATCTTTCTTTGCCTGCGAGAAAGCTATTGTTGTGAAAACGAAACACGCGAGCACGGACACCGCAATTTTTCTGGCGATCATTGGTATTCTCTCTTTTTTCTCAGGATGTGTCCCCAAAGCGTAAGCGCATAACGGAAAAAGCCCCCCCCGCATAACTATTCTACAACGCATAGTTAATCATTTTACATGCTTTACTTTTTGTGTCAAGGTTGAGTGGAACTGAGAGGAATTTGCGCTGTGGGGCGCTGCAGGGGCTGGTCGCCGGACATTTCCCGAAAATCGTGCTGGCTGTTCCTATCCCACCGAGCGCAAATTTCGCAAGTTTCCTTCGGAAAAGTCGTTGAAGGTTGCTGTAATATAAACCTTATGTCTGGTCTCAATCATTCTGTCGGCCTGCAACCACGCTTCTCGACCGCGTATCCTGCAGACTCGAGTTCAGCTGAGCCCGCT
>JAGXLK010000291.1 GCA_018334735.1 Planctomycetota bacterium
GGGGTGAGCACTACGATAATGAGCGCTCCAAAGCAATCTGCAAGCGTGATCGGAATAGTTTGCTCAATGGCTTCGGTGGCTTCCCCCGCTCCGTCCGCCCCGACTTTCGCCGTAATTGACCACAGCTCGACTTGTTCCAGAATTCCGAGGGCAGGAACAATTTCAGACCAGATCATCCACAGTCCAATCAACAGGCCGAAACCCAGGACGGCGGCAACGAAACGTCGTGTTTGCTGGCTGAGTGTGTAGAGGCTTTGTTCTCCTTCGGGTTCCTCGGCAGGCAGAAACTCCGTTCCGTCGGTGCTTGTTTCTTTCTGATCCTCTTCTTCGCGCCGTTCCTCAGCTTCTTTGACAGCCAGCCGCCGGCGTTGAAGGATCAGCCACCGCACAACAACGGCATTCGCGAAGCCGGCCGTAACGAAAAGAAGGGTTGTCCAAAACAATCGACGTCCCAGCTCGGTTGCCGTATGGTAATATCCGAAGGCCGCTGCAACCGTCAGGCAAATTGGGAGGAGTATAATAAGCCCGTAAAGCAAATAGCGTATTCGCTGGAGATAGCTTTCGCGGTGCCGCCGCATATAAGCACGCATGAGCGGAGCGGAAGGACGGAACGCCAGGGCAAAAAATATCGCAGCAGAAGAAGTCTCAATCATAAAAGCAATTCGTCCGAGTGATTCCTGCCAGGCTGTGTTGGGCTGATAATTGAACGAGCCGTGGAGCGCGCAAACCGGCACGAAAATGCACATAAACCAGGCAAGATGCCGTCTCATAAATCGGGCAGCTTCTTCTCGGAGGCGAAAATGTTTATCAACCAGGCCATTTTCGAAACACATAACTCTGAGAAACTGAAGGAGCAAAAAGAAACCCGCTCCCAGTCTCAGTCCTGCACCAACGGAACGTGCAAACGGGCTGGCTGTCACAGGAGCCCCCATCTTCCAGCCGATGAACCAGAGTAAACCCGGCCAGAGGAGAGCAAAAGCCATCGTCATACCGATCGCTTCCAGGGTATAGCTGAATTTATCCTCAGGGGTCTTATGGAGTCTCTCCGCCGTCTTCACCAACCGCGATCGTATCGGCGAGCGGGCCCAAATCAATACGAGTAAAATAATCAGAGCCGCAACTGCGACTCCGGGGGATGTTCCCAACCCGTGCCAGAAAGCCCGACCGGCCTGTCGCCAGTTTCCGGGGTTAACTAACCAGACAAGAGCCGCGAATGCTTTCCGGAAAGTGTCCGAGGCCAGGTGCTGAGTGTTCTGGACCCAGAGAACGCGTTCGCCGATATATGCTCCGTATTCCCGCACCGTCGAAACCAATCCACGCTCAACAATCTGCAGGTCCACAAGCTGGCCAAAATAGCGGTTATAATCACGGATCAATGCATCCAGGTATTCCCGCCGTCGGCTCAGAAGTTCCCGGGCGGCGCTACGAATCTTCTCCTGTGATGGCGCCTGCCTTCCCAGAGAGATCTCGGACATCAGCTCACTGACCGCCTGGTTCAAATCGGCCAGGTTCGACCGTTGTTCTTCCAGTTCTATTAAATGGAACTGAACATCGGCCATTTTGGCACGTCTTTGCTTGATTTCCCGACGGTGTACCGGCAGCTGAGGAAGATTCGCTTCTTTTCGCAGCAGCAGCCTCCCGATAGCATTTGCGAGACCCGCAGCTTCGACTTTTTCTTTAACCATGGAGAACTCTTCCTCCAGTTTCGCCAATTTGCCCTGCAATTCATCAAGGGTGGAAGAGGTGGTTTTAATTTCTGCCAGCAGCCCCTCGGGCCCGGTCCGTTGTTGGACCAATTGCTGATTTTCGCTGGCAATTTCTCCCAATCGAGAGTGAAGCTCGCTCATCTGTTCCGTGGTCTCAACCGCTTCCTCTGCCGTTTCCTGAGCTTCTTTCTGCCTTCGGTTCGAGACAATTTCCCGCCATTTTCCCGCCAGATGTCTGTAATGTGCAACGCGACGGGCGGCCAGATCTCGGCGCGTGGCAAGCAATTCCCGCCGTGCATCGTAGCTGCGAAGTTCTTCCTCATACGCTGCCAGTTGCGTTCTGATGTCTTGCGCGCGTGACCGGAGTAAAAGATACTCAGCACGGCCTGTTCGGTCGGAAGCCGGCGGTCTGGATGTCGCCTCAATCTGTTCTTCAAGCGCCTCCAGCTGTTTCCTGGTCTCAACCTGCAAATCAGCGAGTTCCGCTCGCCGTTCGGCACGGCGTTTGAGTTCCGCATCGAGTTGCGCAACCTCTTCCCTGGCATTTTTTAAAGCGGCCTGGACACCGTTGAGTCGGGTTTCCAATTCGTCAAAAGATGCTTTTTCCGGAACATCAGGTTCGGGCTCGGGAACAATCTGCTCCAATTTCTGTTTGAGCTGTTTGAGTTTCGCTGGGGCGTTCTCACGCTCCCGGGTCAGCGTGTTTATCCGTTCCCGATTCTGGGCAGCTGACTGTAAATTCTCCTTGATCCGCACGTAAAGATTTTCGAGCTTTGTCCTGGTTTCCTCCGTCAGGTCATCCCCGGCCTTAATTTGCTCGATGCGCTGGTCGATCTGCTGGGGTGTGGGAAGTCCCTGTTCCCCGATAGCATCGGGCTCTCCCCCGGGTTCTCCGGCCGTCAGAGGCCGGACAAAACAACACATTAGAGTGCATAGCCAGAGACAAAGAAGCAATCTGTGCAAATAATAATTTTTCATCCGGATTGTTCCTGACAAATTAATTTCGCGGCCGAGCCAGAGCGCACCCACTGTCACGCACGTGGAGCCACTTGTTCTCACAGTACCATCAGTTTATTTTAGGTCTGTTTTCACTTAAGGCAAGTTCGATGGCTTCCAATTCCATGGCTTCGACCACCAAATGTAAGATGGGTTTCCTTGAAAACACACTACTTTCCGTGCATATTGTGGCGGTAGGGCAATTGTTTACAACGCCCTCCGAAAGCTTGCACAATATTGAAAGACCTTTTTCTGCTGGCCAGAGAATAACCTGAGCAATGATATTCGCAGCCTTTGATTCCCCGCCTGGAAAGCGAACGACCGTTGTAAAACAACGCAGTGACTCCGGGAGTACTGAATGAGCGCGCAATACAACGCACACCTCCGATGCTTTGCCGGTTGCGATGAGCAATACGGTTGCGACGAAGTTGTGTACCGATGCAAGAAATGCAATAGTTTACTGGAAGTCCAACACGATCTGGGCGCCCTCAAACAGCGATCGGCACCGGAATGGAAGGAACTTTTCGGGAAACGTTGGGGGGATCCGAGCGGGCCGCTCTCCAGCGGCGTGTGGGGAAAAAAAGAGTGGGTTTGTCCGGAAGTTGGTGATGACAACATCGTATCTCTGCAGGAGGGGAAGACGGCTCTATTGCGATTGGAGCGTTTTGGTGCGGAGATCGGCGTCTCAGAGCTTTTTGTGAAACTCTGCGGAAATTCTCATACCGGTTCGTTCAAGGATCTTGGCCTGACCGTTCTTGTTAGTATGGTGCAACAGATGCGCGCCAATGGTCAGGATATTCCGGCCGTGGCCTGCGCATCAACCGGCGACACATCCGCTGCGCTGGCCGCCTATTGTGCGCGCGCCGGAATTCAATCCGTGGTTTTCCTTCCCCGTGGGAAAATCAGCCCTTCGCAACTCGTCCAGCCCGTCGCAAACAATGCACTGACCCTCGCTCTTGATACGGATTTCGATGGTTGTATGGAACTGGTTCAGGAAGTGACAAGCCGTGAAAATATCTACCTGGCCAACTCTTTGAATAGCCTGCGCATTGAAGGACAGAAGACGGTTTCCATTGAAATCGTCCAGCAGCTCGGGTGGAAAGTGCCCGACTGGATTATCATCCCTGGTGGGAACCTCGGCAATGTCAGCGCTCTGGGATTGGGTTTTGAAATGATGCGGGGCCTCGGGCTTATCAAGCGTGTCCCGCGTATCTGTTGTGCCCAGAGCTCTCAAGCCAATCCTCTATATCGAAGCTTCCTGCAGGATTTCGGAGATTTTGAGCCCGTCCAGGCGAAGAAGACTCTGGCCAGCGCCATTCAAATTGGTAACCCCGTCAGCATCTGGAAAGCCATCAAAACACTCAAAACATTCGGTGGTGTCGTCGAGCAAGCTACGGAACAGGAATTGGCCAACGCCAGCGCCCGAGCCGACCGCGTGGGGCTTTTTACCTGTCCTCATACCGGAGTCGCCCTTGCCGCCCTATTCAAACTCATCGACAGAGGGGAAATTACTGCCGATGACCGTGTTGTGGTGATTTCCACCGCCCACGGGCTTAAATTCCCGGATTTCAAGATCGACTATCATTGGGATCGTCTTGATGGAATCAGCAGCCGACATGCCAATCCACCAATTGAAATAGCCGCCGATTACGACGCGGTTGTTTCGGCAATATACAAGCGCCTGGAAGACTAACCCGCATTTCTCACGAACCTTAAAGAAAATTGTCATAAAAGGAAGGGCAAGTCACACCGATGAAATATTTTATGACAGTCGTTTTCATGCTGACTCTCGTTGTTTTTGTGACGGTACCGGGGCTGGCTGGCGAGGATGAAGTTGCCCGTCTCAAAAAGAAAATAGAAAACCTGAAAGCCAGAATTGATACGCTCGAGAAACAACTCGAGGGAACCGCGAAACCGGTTAACCTTGCCCGCACGACTCTCGCTCGAGTCAAGGGCTCTTCCGTTAACGGAGCCCGCCCCCTGGACGATCCTTACTACGGCGTTCTCAATGCGTTCGACGACGGCCAGAACTTCATGGATGGCGTCAATTACAGTTACTGGCTCAGCGGACGAGAAAACGCACCGTGGGTCGAGCTGCGGTTCAG
>JAGXLK010000292.1 GCA_018334735.1 Planctomycetota bacterium
AGCAGGTGCTCATGCTGGGTTCAAACAGTTATCTCGGCCTCACAAACCACCCAAAGATCAAAGAAGAAGTAAAAGCGGCCGTTGATAAGTACGGCTCCGGCTGCGCGGGCTCTCGCTTTCTAAACGGCACTCTCGATATCCATCTGAAACTGGAAGAGAAACTTGCTGATCTGGTAAATAAAGAGTCGGTGGTGCTTTACTCCACGGGATTTCAGGTCAATCTCGGTGTGATAAGCTGTTTGGTAGGCCGCGGGGACTACGTCATCAGCGATAAAGGCGATCACGCCAGCATCGTCGACGGTTGTCTGTTGTCGTTCGGAGAGTATGTGCGTTACCCGCACAATGACATGGATGGCCTTAAAGATAAATTGGAAGTCCTTGAACCCGACGACGGCAAGATGATCGTCGTGGATGGCATCTTCAGTATGGAAGGCGATATCGCCCCTCTGCCTCGAATTGTGGAACTGGCCGAGGCACACCGGGCCGTTGTTATGGTTGACGATGCGCACTCCATTGGAGTGATAGGCGAAAACGGATCCGGCACGGCAAGCTACTACGGGCTGACCGACAGGGTCCATCTTATTATGGGAACCTTCAGCAAATCACTCGCCTCGCTCGGCGGTTTTATTGCTTCGGATGAAGAGACCATCGAGTATCTCAAGCACAATTCGCGTTCATTGATATTCAGCGCCAGCATGAGTCCGGCAAATGCAGCCGCGGTTCTGGCCGCTATCGATATCATGAAAGAAGAACCAGAACGTATTGAGAGGCTCTGGCACAATACCGAATTGATGCGGGAAGGATTGGAAGATCTCGGATTCAACCTTGGAACGAGCGAGACACCTATCCTCCCCATTCATATCGGCCAAAAACTGACCACGCTTAAGATGAGCAAACGGCTCCAGGAAGAAGGGATATTCGTCAATCCCATCGTGGGCCCCGCGGTTCCTCCAAATGCCTCTTTGATACGTATCAGCCTTATGGCCACTCATACTGAAGACCAAATCGAGTTTGCACTTGATAAATTGGCCCAGGTCGGCCGCGAAATGGGCGTCCTGTAGTCGCTCTTGAGCTCAACCCATGGCAGTTACCGTTACACCGGTCTCCTCCCGCAAACAACACGAAACCTTTATTCGTTTTCCCCGTCAGCTCTACCGCAACAATCCCCACTACATCCCTCCCCTGCTCTGGGAACGACGGCAGTTTTTCGATCCCGATAAGAATCCCCTCTTTGAATTCACAGATGTCGCCTATTTCCTTGCTGCGCGCAATGGAAATATTGTGGGGCGGATTACGGCCCATATAAACCACCGACATAACGATTACTGGAACGAAAACACGGGCTGTTTTGGGTTTTTTGAATGCATCAAAGATACAGAAGTGGCTGCGGCATTGACAAGCACAGCCGAAAACTGGCTCCGTGATAAAAAGATTGATGTCATCCGCGGCCCCTTCAATTTCTCCACAAACGAAGAATGCGGCATGCTCGTCTCGGGATTCGACGAGCGTCCGGCGATAATGATGCCCTACGGCAAACCTTATTACCCGGCATTTATGGAAAAATCTGGATACCACAAAGCTCAAGATCTGCTGGCATTTGAATACGCCAATGGAGGCGAAATACCCGGATACCTCGAGCGATTCAGCAAGCGAATCGTAAAAAGGCTCGGAATCACCGTCAGACCACTTGATACTGACAATTTCGAAAACGAAGTCACGCGCGCCCTGGAAGTCTACAACGAAGCATGGGCCGAGAACTGGGGTTTTGTGCCCATGACAAAAGCTCAATTCCGGCATATGGCCCACGAACTCCGTCCGATAATCGATCCCGATATCGCCTTGATCGTCGAAAAAAATGGCGAACCCGTCGCTTTCGCCCTGGCTTTACCCGATTATAATATGCTACTGCGGAAGGCTCATGGTCGGCTGCTGCCATTTGGCTGGATACATCTGCTTTTCGGACGCTCGCGGATTGATCATATCCGCGTGATCACGCTGGGCATTAAAGACACAATGAGGAATAAAGCCATCGATGTCGTCCTCTACTATACGTTGTTCCGTAACGGATACCGAAATGGTTATCACAGTTGCGAGATGTCCTGGATCCTGGCCGATAATGTCCGGATGACCCGCGCGCTCGAACGCTTCGGAGCCTGGCTCACCAAAAGATACCGCATCTACGAGAAAAAACTGTGAAAGTACTTGTGACCGGTGCAAATGGTTTTGTCGGCAGCCATATTCTCGATGCGCTGCGCGAACGCCATATCTCCGTTCGCATCCTCCTTCGCCACACAAGCGATACATCTTTTATAAAACGCCACCTGAACGATGTAGAAATCCATTACGGGAGCCTGAGCGATCCGGAGTCGCTGGCAGACGGTGTTGACGGCGTCCAGACGATTATACATTGTGCGGGAAAAACCAAAGTCGTTCGGACAGAACAATACTACGAGGTCAACCAAAAAGGCACCGCTAACCTCGTGGAAGTAACCAATCGACAGATCGATACGATTGACCAATTTATCCATATATCGAGCCGTTCGGTGCTCGGTCCAAGTCGGTCCAACAATCCTGCCACCGAAAAAGATCTCCCCCGACCTATCTCCGACTACGGGAGAAGCAAACTCCTGGCGGAACGCGAAGTAACCGAAAAATGCAAGGTCCCCTGGACCGTGCTGCGTCCTTCCGCGGTTTATGGACCCAGAGACACCGATTTTTTCCATGCCTTCAAAACGGTGCACAACAGGTTCATGCCTCTGTTCGACGGCGGCACACAACAGATCAACCTCATTTATGGTCCGGATCTCGCGGATGCCGTTCTGGAATGTTTAGGCGAAGCGGATGCCTTTACTGAAATATACAACGTTGCATCCCCTCACATCTCAACCTCCCGCGGACTTTTTGAGGAAATTGCCCGGCAGATGAACGTCCAGCCGCTGGTCTTCTCCGTGCCCAGTAAATTCCTTTATCCCGCCTGCGCAATACAGGAATTTCTCTCCAACATCACGGGCAAGCCGAGCATCTTTAGCCGACAGAAATACCACGAACTTCAGGCCTCGGGTTGGGTGTGCAGCATCGACAAAATAAGACGTGAACTTGGTTATGTCGCCGAGACAACACTCTCGGAAGGTGTTGCAAAAACTCTCCGCTGGTATGAAGAACACGGCTGGCTGTAAAAACTCCCACAATGGGTTCGCCGGCCCATAAAGATCTCGAAAAAATAGAAAACTCTTATTCCTCCGGTCAATCGCCCTCCCCGTGCCTGATGTGCTCGATGTTTTGTCGCATCCGGCCATGGGAAGCTTCTACTACATTCTTTTCGACGACAATTGACCCTTCTTCCTGTTTCAGCCAGAAACCGACACCCGGGTCATCGCCGACGTAATTCCAGAAATAGGCAAAGTTCCGTCTCAAAACAACCCCATCCACCCCCTCCTGGACATGATAAGCAACCCTGCAGTCCCGAACTTTGTTAAACTCGACAATTGTGCCGAGGTTTGTGGCCCCGCCTGTTCCCGTCGCCCCGCGAAGATTAACTCCACCCGCGCGGTTTTTTCGGAACGTATTGTGCCGGAGAACATTGCCCAACGCGAGCGGGAAATTTAGCGGGAGGCCTTGAGTGTTCCCCACACCAAAACCGGCCCCCGTCGAACACTCGTCGGATAAGTTGCCTTCAAAAATATTCCAATTGCTCACACCAATCCCTCGATTCCAGGTTCGGGGCATGGATGAGGCCATCGTCGTGCAGGTCGCCGTCAAAGAAAGCGCTCCACCACGCTGTCGCTCAATCGTATTGTCAGCAACAACGTTCTCCACACATCCTATCCAGAGCTGGATACCCGACATCCCATCGCTCGACTTGTTGCGAACCAGAAGATTCTGATGAAACAAGGTGGTGACGACGATGGTCGATTCCTCCGTCGGTTGTTCCCGCCAGGGGCGTTCGAGCTGGTACGTCCTGCTTTCTCGTCCGGTAACCCGCCTTGTCTGGCCAATCCCGGGTCCATCAAGCACCGTCACAAAATATTGATCGACAATTGTCTCGCCGAGCCCGTCATCTTCTTCGGTATCGGGAGGACAGAAAGGTTTTTCCCGTCCTTCTTCGTTTTTCACAAGATCCGCGGGATTCGCCACGCCCATTTTCTCGTGCGGTGTTGCGGGCACGCTCTCCGGAAGTGTCACAGAGCGCGATTCGGCCGATTCCGCCACGCCGAAATAGGCAATACGCTGACACGCCTCCAACAACATCGTCTCGCCCACGTTCTGGTCGGTTCCCGCAAGCCCCGCAAAACGGGCTCTCGCTCCGGTGTTACCTGCGATGTAATTGTGGCTGACAGATCCATGTCCGGTTGAAACCCACAATAGTCTCCGGACCGTTCCCGCCCCGCCGTTCATTCCCGTGGGCGAAGCCACAACATTGTTCACTATTGCACACTCCTCGATTATATTCTGTCGCCCCAGTATCGCCCCGTTTGCGTTGGAACCGTACCGCGTCTGGCAAACCAGACGATTGTTTCCTATGGTGCACTGTCGCACCCCCGACAGATAGATGCCGCTCTGTCCGTACAGTTCGCATCCGCTCACAACAGCACCGTGCGCGTACCGCAGGTGAAGGGGACGGTTTTTCCAGCGGTTGCCGACCACACACTTCACGGAGACGTTTTCGACCGATGCATCCCGGATCCATTCTGGAAATTTCTTGTTCCGGACCAGAACGCCGGTTTCCACGGCGGGAGATCCCTCGATGCTCACGTTTTTCAAACCGGCTCCGTCGCCGGTCAACCACACGGCGACATGATGCGTTCC
>JAGXLK010000293.1 GCA_018334735.1 Planctomycetota bacterium
GAAGGAAGGGATCGGAGACAAGGATTTTCAGTAACCAACAGTATCCACATCTTTGGCCGGTTGTTCTTCTCCGGTTTGTGATTCTTCACTTTCATCGATGTCGGCTTCTTCGTCGCCTTTTTCGGGTTCCTCTTCCGTCGTTTCCTCGGATTTTTGAGGTGCGGATTGAGGGGCTTTGGCCACTTGTTTTGCTTTCTGGAACTGCTCCCAAACAGTTTTAGCGACAAAAAGGTCACCGTTTACCATTTGTTCCTGTTGGCTCAGGATCGTTGCTTGTGAAGTTGAATCATATATCCGACTCAGAATAACTTCTCCTTTGACGGTTTTTTCTCCGGAGGGATTTTCAGCATAGATGACATAACGTTTATTTTTTTCACGGTTACAGTCTTCACCGCCTTCGAGCATTATAATCTCTTCGCTTGGCTCAACCACCAACACCTGGCCGGCTGATTCCATCGTCTTTTCTACCGGTCCCCCAGCGGTTGCCATCTGATATTTTTGTTCCCACTTGTCGATCCGATCTCTCAGGTCCTCAATTTTCCTGGTCTTTTGCTTTTCCAGTTGTTCTTTCTGCTTTTTGATATCCTTGAAGTCTTCACGAGCCTCGCGACGGAGGTCTGTCATTTCGGAATACTGTTCTTCAAGTTCAGCCGTTTTTTCCTTGTGTCTTTTGATCAGATTATTCTTCTGCTGTATTAAACGCTGTTCGAAGTTTTTCATCTGTTCTGTTTTTTTGGTCAGGAGCTCTTCTTTATCTTTGAGGGTTCCACTCAATTCCTTAACTTTGGCATTGAGTCGTTCATACTCTTCTTCGTAATATCCCACGAGATTGGCCATTTTGTTGTAGCCTTTGGCCGGGGTTTCCTCGAGTTTTGTTTGGACCTTTTTTGCCGAATCCCACTGCAGTTTATCAACCATTCTTTCGTATTCTGCCGACTCCTCCAGTTTGTCGGCGACATTCCGGAACGAATCTTCCCTGTATTGGATTCCGTATTCCGCTCCTTCTGATGCTTCCAGATCCCATCTTTTTTGGCTGAATTCATTCCTGTATTCTTCGAACCTTTTGCCTATAGTGCCCTTAAAGGCAAGTTGATTCTCGTCGATGGCTGATTGCAGGATTGTGTTCTGCTGGTACAGCCAGAGGGCTGCCCCGATACCAATGAAAGACAGAACAATGAAAATCACCAGCGCGACAACGGTTCCTGATCCTGAACTGCGTCGTTTAGCGGTCATATTCCTTTTTTCCTCCCATTACCTTGGGACCAAGCCCCCGGTTACCGTCCCCCAACCGGATACTTTTCAACATCCCTGTAATTCAAAAAAGCAGATTTCACCTCATAACTTTATCCATCTTGGAATGGTTTGTCAACCTTAATTGGCGTGCCCGTATGTTGGAATCGCCCAGTCTGGTTTCATTTTTTGAGCGTTTGATTGACAACTTGGGCAAGTTCTTCTGTCATTTCCGGGTTCAGTATTCGCCGCAGAATCGTTGATTCTCGCACAAAATACAGTGCCAGCGTGATGGTCTCGTCTGGCCATCCGCAACCTTTTGCCGCCAGCCCATAAAGCCAGAGCTGCGGCCAGTAGCGACTGGCAATTGACTTCATTTTATGTTCGGGGACCAGGTCGGTCTTAAAATCCAGTATTGTTGTACCGGAACCGCAGACGCAAACGAGATCCATCGTGCCTTCAAGTAAACCGGCGTCAGGATCCAGAACGGGGAGATTTTTCAAAGGTATTGCGAAAGGAACTTCCTTTTCCACGCGATCAGCTTTCTTTACGAGCTGGAGGAAATCGTCGTACTGGAGGGCATTTCGGGCAAGCTCGGCGGCCCTCTGGATAATCTCCTGGTCCAACTGCATATCGGCCCCTTCGGCTCGTGCTATGTTACGGATCAGTGATGGCAAATTGTTTTTCACGGCTTCATTTCGAAGCGGGATGCGCTCCAGAATCCGGTGGAAAAGTGAACCCAGGAAGCGTCCGCCACTGCGATCTTCCTCGGGTTCAAATGCTGCCGGGCCCGGGCCTTCGAGCGAACTGGGAAGCACAATCCGAATTCCTTTCGAGGCCGCAGCAGTCGATACGTCTCGCTGCTTAATCCATTCGTCGCGTTGCTCAAGCAGCTCAGAAGGCGATGGCTTCGGGCCCGTTGTGGTTTCGGCCACCGGCGGGGAGGGCGCTGTTTTTGGGACATTCAGTGACGGTGTGTCCCAGAAGAACAGGTTTTTTCTGCTTTCACCGAAAGGAACCTCATCGGCATCGGGAAACCCACCCGATTGCAAGAGGAATCCCAGCAAGCAATCACCGACTTTGTCGTTTTTTTGCCAGAAGAGGGGCAGTACGAGGGAACGTTCCGCCCGGGTTGCCGCCACGTACAGCACCCGTTTTTGCTCGGCCAGTTCGTTTTTCGATTCTATTTCTGCGAGGTTATTGTAGTTAATAGATCGGATCCCGGCTCCTGCCTGCAGGCCAACGCGACCGCGAACGTGATCGACAATGAGAGGTGGCTGAGAGGAAGACAGACGCCGGGACAGGTCGGGCAGGCAAACGATGGGAAATTGAAGGCCTTTCGATTTGTGAATGCTCATGAGGTGCACGAACGGTTCGCCCGGCTCAACAAGCGATGATTCTTCCTCTGCCTCTTCTCTTTCCTGGAGATCTGCCAGATAATCTACCACGCTACGGAAAGTGGTATGGGAGGCATTCCAAAGCATGCGCATTTGCCCGGAAAGTTTTTCAATGTTGGCTGCCCGTTGTTCGCCACCGGGTTTTAGCTGAAACGATTCGACGGCTTTCGTTGTATCAAGTATTTTTCGAAGAAGTGCTTGCGGTGGAATTGAGTTCCTTTGCTCGTGCCATTGCCCGAGCAGTCTCATCGGTTCGGTCACACAGGCTTCGGACCCTGTTGTTTCCGTATAATTCCAGGTATCTGTGGATTGATAATAGCGAAAAAGATCTTCGTCGGATATCCCGAAGTAAGAGCTGCGAAGCGCAGCAATAATAGATACCGAGTCAAGCGGGTCGTCCAACGCCCTGAGAACGGATATTGTTTCGACAATTTCTTCCCTTCGGTAAAAACTTTTTCCCCCCACGACCCTGTAGGGAATATCTATTTCCTCCAGAGCTTCCTCGTAAATTCCCACGTCGGTCAGGGCCCGGAACAGAAGCGCGAAATCTCCGAAATCTGCCTTGCCCTCGTCAGGGTAAAGGGGACATGAACCAACCGAGGATTTTTCCACGACCTCTCTGATGAAATGTGCGATATGGCGTGCTTCGCAACGGCGCCCGTCTTCCGCGCTCCAATCCTTGCGTGCGAGTCCGGGTGGCGGGTACAGGCAAATAATTGGATTAGCTTCATGTTCGGAGGGTTTCTCGGATGCGACCAGCGGAACGTATTCAGCTTGATAGACACCGTCTTCTTCGGCGGGGGCGAAGAGCGGTTCGAAAAGATCATTCAGCGAATCTATCAGCATCGCCGTGGAACGGAAATTGCGAAACAGGTTCTGGATCCGGCCCGTTTTGTCAGATAAATTGCCGAAGAGTGATTTAAATTTCTCGTAGACCTGAACGTCGGCGCGACGGAAGCGGTAGATGGACTGTTTAGGGTCACCGACAACGAATAGTTTAATGGGGTCCAGTTGAACTTCGTCCAGCGATTGGGCCGGGTCGGTCGTCGAATCCTCGCAGAGGTAAGCGATGATTTCGGCCTGCAGGGGGTCGGTATCCTGGAATTCATCGACCAGAATCGCATCGAACCGTTTTTGAAATAATTTCCGTGCGGGAATGTTTTCGCGAAGCATTCGGGCGGACAAAAGAAGTAAATCGTGGAAATCGGCGACCGATCTTTGTTTTTTCTCTTCCCGGTAATACTCGGCGAATCCGCTTAGCCACTCGAAGAGATCGCAAGCGAAATAACCGATGATTTTTCGTGCCGCATCCACCAACGTACCGAGTACAGTTTGCCCCGCGTCTCGCGAATCCTTGGCAAAACTTTTTAGCGCCCCTTGAAGGTCGGTGTCAGCGAGATCGGAGGCCGCTCCGATGAGCTGAAACCGGTTGATTTCGGCGCCCGAGGACAAATCGCGCACAGCCCGACGGATTTTTCGCGAATTTTTGTTGCCGCTTTTCATGTGGGCACTGATGTAGTCGGCGCCCGGAGCCACGGCATCTTGGAATTCGCGATAGAGTTTTTTGGGCGACAACTCTGGGCGCGGCAGTTCAAAACGATTTTGTTCCAGGATCTCTGAAGATTTCAGAAGCGCAAGGCCGAGATCTTTGAGTCCCGTCCCATAGTTACCAACGCCCCCAGCACGAACTCCGGCGGCCAGTGCCTGTGCAAATACCCCGCCTGGATTTTGATTTTGTTCGCTGATCCATTCTTCCCAGCATCTTTCGCGCAGTATTCGGGCCCGGGTTTCGTCCAGAACTGCGAAATTAGGGTCGATCCCGGCTTCCACCGGGCGAGCGCGCAGCAGGTTGGCGCAGAAAGAATGGATCGTCGATATCCGTGCTTGATCAATTTCCTCAACGGCAAGGTGGAGTCGGTGGTGCCCTCTATCGGTGAGGTCTTCTTTGGCGAGCTCTTCTATAAGCCTTGCCCTGAGCCGAAACTCCATTTCAGCCGCTGCTTTTTCTGTGAATGTAATTGCTGCGGCGTGTTTCAGCCGGAACTGCCCGCTCCGGACACCGTTAAGAACTCTTTGCACAAGAAGCGTTGTTTTCCCGGTGCCCGCGGCAGCTTCGATCAAAAATGAGCGGTCGGAAGAAATAGCTTCGCGCCGTGTTTTTTCGTCACGCTCAATGGG
>JAGXLK010000294.1 GCA_018334735.1 Planctomycetota bacterium
TCCTGGGTCATTGCGAGCCCATCGCAAGATGGGCGAAGCAATCTCGTCGTTTTGTTGGCCCAACAGCGAGATTGCCGCGGCGTTCCGCTGTGCGGAACGCCTCGCAATGACATTTGTGAACCTGGACGGCTGATGTAACGCAGATTATGCGCGTACCAAGGTCAGTGCTAGCTCAGCGCGATTTCACGCGGTGTGGTTCCGCTCCGTGACGCTTCGGCCGCCGTTTTTCCGGCGGCTTCTCCCATCGCAACAGCGTTGCCGGCAACCCGATAACTGGAATGCGCCAGGAAATCGCCGCTGATGCACCGACCCGCCATCATCAATCCCTCCACATCAGCGGATAGAAGCGCTCTCAACGGTATATCATAAGGCTGAACGTCGATTTCAGAAGGTTCGATGCCTTTTTGCTTTGCCGGGTCGAGCGAATGCACGTCGACCGGAAACGTGGTCCGGCAAACCGCGTCAGGATGCCGAATTCCTTCCACCATGTCATCTTGCGAAACCGTGTAAATCCCCTTCAATCGCCGTCCTTCCCGCACGCCGATCTGGTCGGCCGTCGCGACAATATGCACGTTCTTCCAGGGGCCTCCCAGGGAGCGCAATCCATCGATCAAATTATGCACTTCCCGTCGTGCTTCCAACGTGGCCTCCGTCAAATCATCCGCATCGGTACCATGATATCCGTATTCGTGGTTGGCCATAAGCGCAAAAAGATCATCGCGAATATGGATCAACGTCGGACGGCTGTAGGACGGAGAACACCCGCCCTGTTCCATCGCTTCCCGGAGGTGATTCTTGGGGGCACCCCATTCCATATCGTCGCCCGACCTGTAAAATTCGGACACCTCGTCCGCCCGCACACCTGACAGCAACAATATAAGGCTCATCGGCTGCACCTGGCCCGTATTCGGATGACCCATCTCAAAATCGCATCCAGCGAGCCAACCCAGATGACCATCACCGGTGCAGTCGATAAAACAATCCGCCTCTACCGCCTCCCGTCCCGATGCCGATTCCAGCACCGCATGTGTGAGCCGGCCATCATCGACGCGGGCGTCGGCGACGCGAGTGTGAAGTCGCACCTTCACGGAAGCCTCGGCGCATAACTCGTCCAGCAACAGCTTGACTTTCTCCGGATCGAAAGCGGGCCGCCGCAGATCCACCTCGTTGGTACGGGCGTTCATACCGTTGAGACGTTCAATAAGCTCGCGCATCATACCATCTTTATTTTGGCTATCGAGGAAAACCGCCAGCAGCCCGGCCGTCCAAATTCCGCCCAGACATCCGTGCTGCTCAATAAGGATCGTATTCGCACCCGCGCGGCCAGACCTCAACGCCGCGGCCACCCCGGCCGGGCCTCCCCCGCAAACGGCCACGTCAAACGAACCTATGACGGGTGTCTTGCGGGCTGGTTCATTGACATAATTCATCGTTCTCACTCCTGGTCTGGAACGGTATAGTCGACTTCGATCTTCTGGAAATCCTCGCGCGCTGACTTTTCAGCGGCCAGGCATACCGCGTGGCTTCGCCAGGCATCTTCGGCATCCTGCAGATGGGGCCGTCCTTCGGCGCAGGCTTTCAGGAAAGCCCGGCGGTTGGCGCCGATATCGTGACAGGCGGCGGGGTCCGACAGTTCTTCCGTCCGCTCGTGTTCGGGCCGCTTACCCTCCCCGGATGCGGGATAATCCTTCAACTTAACGACAAATATCTCGTTCCGGATTGCATCGAGCCGAATGGCACCTTCCTCACCGGTGAAAACAAAATACATGTCGTGTCCCATGGGGTATTCATACTCTTCCGACTCGTGGCCCTGCGAACTCAAAGCATGACCGGTAGCGATATGGCTCATCGCGCCGTCCTCGAAAAACAAATGCGTGAATACGTTGTCCGGCATACCTTTCTGATATTGAGGCAGAACGTTTGGCGTTTTGAAACTCTGAACGTGAGTGACTTCTCCCAGAATCCAGCGCATGAAATCGACCTCGTGGCAGACCTCCATGAAATACAGTCCGCCGCTCTTATCGGGATCCAAACGCCATTTCCCGGAACCTTCGGGCAACCAGCATCCGCGATGATGCACGAATTCGATTCCCACGGGCGCGCCGATCTCGCCGGAATCAACGATTTTTTTCACGCGCCGGGTCCCGGAAGAAGCTCGCATTTCAAAATCGATCGCGAGTTGTCCGTCCGAATCGCGGTCCGCAAGCAGCATCTCATTCATCTCCTCCCGGTTTATCCCCATTGGTTTCTCGCAGAACACGTGTTTGTCCTCCTCGAGGAAACAACACGCCATCTCACAGTGAAGCCAGTTGGGTGTGGAGATCACAACGGCATCGAGGTCCGGATCGGACGCCATTTTGCGATAATCTGTATAGCCCGTCACATCGGGGTGTTTGGCCACATAGCGCTCGACTTGTTCTTCATTTATGTCACAGACCGCCCGCGTTGTGCAGAAATCGGTCTCGTCATGCATCAACCATCCGATATATCCGACATGCAACTTCTCTGTCATCATCTTCTCCATTAAATTGAGCAGACTGGACTTCAGACCCGCTCCGCGGGACTGGAGTTCAGAATGCGGCACGCAACCATTACCGAAATCAAAACGCCACCGAGCTCAGTACATTCATCCGGCAAAAACATCGACTCTGTTCAGAAACATTTGTAAAACGAAAGCGGCGCTGGCGCGCACGCACTCCAAAGCCAGCGCGCAGCGCTGGCAGGGCATCAGATATGCCCTGATTGTCGTCGATATGATGTGCACGGTTGCTTCTCATCACACTCCGCCCATGTCAGCAACGTTTTTTCCTACGCTTCAAAAAAGCTCTCGAAGAAAAGAACCGGTCCCGGTGCTCAGTTCCGAATCCTGGTGTATATCAATCCCCCAGATACTCCACTTTTCGACGTCTGGGAACAACATTTCGGTAACCGGGAATCCTGTAAGGTCTCATGCTAACGGCTATCATCCGTTCCAGCAGTTCCAGCTTTTTATCCTCGCAGGCCGGATCCTCGTACAGATTGTTCTGTTCTTTCGGGTCTTCCAGCAAATTGAACATCTGCCCTTCGTTTGATTCGTGGTAACGCGTCAGACGCCACCAGTCATCGGTCACGACGGACTGCACCCCCCGGTAATTCACGGCTATCTCATTCCACTGTTCCTCATCCTCTTCGCCAAAACAGGTGCCCGCAAAAGATTTGCCTTCGATCGGTGGCCAGACATCACGGCTCGCTTCGGCTATTTCACAAAACGTGGGGAAAAAATCAAGTGCACACACCATGCGATCCGTTGTCCTCTGTTCGGTCCCACCGCCCCATACGATAAGCGGACACCGGATGCAACCATCGTAATGCACGAACCCTTTGGCCATAAATCCATGATCACCCATCATATCTCCGTGATCCGTGGTAAAGACCACCACGGTATCTTCAACGAGGTCCCGTTCTTCGAGGAACTTTATAATTCGTGCGATCTGATCGTCCATAAACCGGATCGAGCCGTGGTAGAGGGCCGCCGCTTCCCGGAAGATGGGTGGATTCTTCTCCCGGATCACTTTGCAATTCAGCGCGTTGTGGTCGTCCAGACATTCCGGTCCCTGCTCTCTCCATTCCTGAGGAAGCGGCTCGGGCATATCTTCGGCATTGTACATCTTGCTGTAGGGTTCCGGCGGATCGTAAGGATCGTGGGGATCGACATACGAAATCTGGCAGAAAAACGGTTCGTCCGGTCGGTCCTCCAGATGTTCTTCCATAAATTTCAGACCGAGATCGGTGATGTATTTGGTGTCATGAACTTCCGCCGGGAACGGGGACGGAAACATGTGGGCATACTGCGTTTCCTTCATCAGCGGCCGGAATACGCGTTCGCGGGCCTTCTCACGCAGGCGCAGCTGTTCCTCCGTCAGATGACCCTTATGTTTTCCGAGTCGCCCGAGCGCCAGTTCGTAATATTCGGGATGTTCATCGCGGATCCACTGCAGATACGGGCCCCGTTTGTCGTCCTCAACGATCGTAAACTCGTCGAACCCCAAATCGTCGAGAACACGCGGGTGAGGGGAACTTGTCCCTTCTCGGTGGAACTTTCCGAATCCTCCAATATGGTAACCCTCCCGTTTCAGCACGTGGGCGTAGGTTGGGTTATCCGCGTGCAACTCGCAGCCGCCGGCGATCAAACCATGGACGCCCGGCGTCCGGCTCGTCAGCATCGTCGCCCGATTGGGCAGACAGATGGGGAACGTCGTATAACAACGGTCGAACCTCAACCCCTCCCCGGCAAGTCGGTCAAGCGTCGAAGAGGATTCAATTTCTCCGCCGTAGCAATGAAGTTGTCTGGCAGCAAGCTGATCAGCCTGCAGGAAAACGATGTTTTTCGGGCCCATATCAACACTTCTCCGCAACAAACACTTTCGTTAACGGCAATCGAATGTATTAGGTAACAGGTTATACAACAAACGACATAGCGGCGAAAAATCGCCGCACTCCAAAGATGCCGCTCCGCGCCATCGGGGTTCAAACATGCCGGGGTAGCTGCGGAACCGTTCGGCGGCGAACAGTATCTTATTTTCATTCGCACCTTGTGGACATTGGCCGCTTTGCATATCGAGCTAAGCCCTGAGAAATGCTTATTTGGGCAATCAATCCTTTATTTATACCAGCTTCAGATAAGCTGTCCATCCCATTTCGCGCCGATTCTTTTCCGATATGCGTCAAACGAGCCTGAAAATAGCGTCCCGGGTGCAGACATTGCATCTTCCCGATCCGTAGTCATCGCATTTTTTTTTCGAATCTTGCATCGGTACCGCACAAC
>JAGXLK010000295.1 GCA_018334735.1 Planctomycetota bacterium
AAAAAGCTTTACAGACACAAATTAACCAGCTGCAAGAGACATTGGAGGTTTTTAAAGAGAACGATATAGAGCCTCCACAGGAAGAACAGCCAGAGAAGACGGAAGCCCAACCGGAGGGAGAAACCGGGAACTAAACTGGTTGGTAGCGAATTGGGCGCCACACATCACCGGGCCTTCAGGATCGAAGAGGTTTCATTCGTCCGTTCATAGATATTAAGGTGCCCGGATCGTGCATGAGTTTCTCAACCACATCATTCTTGGCATTCTCCAGGGGATTACAGAATTCCTCCCTGTGAGCAGTTCGGGCCACCTTGTGGTAGCTCAAAAATTGCTGGGTGTGAACGAGCCAGGATTTTTTGTTGAGGTCTGTCTCCATTTCGGGACGCTGGTGGCTATCATTATTGTCTTCCGCCGGCAACTGCTGGAGTTGACGCGAGACGGTCTCGTGGGTGCCTGGGTCGCTGCGCATTCTTTAAGCCTCAAAAAAGCCCGGGATGCTGCCCCGGCTTTTCCCACCGCTGTTGCCATCGTGATCGGGACTGTGCCCGCTGCTTGCGCTGGAGTCCTGCTGGAGGATACGATCGCCCGAATATTCGAGGGCAACACAGTGCTGACCGGTATGATGTTATTTTTGACGGGCGTGGTTCTTCTGGCCAGCCGCTTTGCGCGCCGGGATGGTAGCCGCGAGGTCAACGGCGGGAGGGGGTTTTGCGTGGGCATCGCACAGGCATGTGCATTGTTGCCCGGCATCAGTCGGTCGGGGATGACAATTGTGGCTGGATATTTTCTGGGTTTGGAAAAGCAAACCGCGGCACATTTCGCGTTTCTACTGGCGGTTCCCATAATGCTCGGGGCCGTGGGGTGGGATGCGATCCGCATAATGATGGGAAGCGCGCCCTTTCAGGTCGAAGCTGCAGAGATCGGTCCGCTCATGGTCGGTAGTTTTCTTGCGGCAATCGTGGGTTGGATTTGTCTGAAGCTGCTCTTAAAAACCGTATCGAAGGGCAAACTGTACTGGTTTTCTGCTTATTGCATGCCAATGGGGCTTATCCTTTTGTTTGTCTGAAAAATAACAGTCAGACTTTTCTCCCTTTGCTATTCTTATCTCTGAAATTTTTTGCGCGAGATTTTTTGGATATTGACTAATTTTTTATCTGGGTGTACGATGGTTTATGTACGTGGTTTAATTTCCGCTCTTGTGAGGGCGGTTACTCTTTTTTCTCAGGAGGTCGCCGAATTATGTTAAAGTGGTCTCGTCTGGTACGTTGCGCTGTTATTCTGGCCGTAGCGTTACTTTTCGCGGCTCCGGGGCCCAAGGATAAAAAGGCAGAACCAAAGGGCAAAGCAGCAGAGAAAAGACAAAAGAAGCATAGAAAGAAAAAGAAGAACAAAGATAAACATCGCGCTGTCAAGAAATTCATACACCGGGCAACGAGCATAGCGCATCCGCGGCACGTTTCCCCTGGAAGCTATGATCCGCTGCAGGTTTACCGGCGTCTCTTTAGTCTCGATGAGACTCAGAAAAAGCAGCTAATTGAACTGCAGGAGCAACGCAACGAAGAGCGCCAGGAAAGGATTGCACAGTTAAATGAGAAATACGCTGAGAAAGCCGAGGGGATTCTCACACCAGAACAAAAAGAGCGATACAAAGCTGTCGATGGCGCTCTCCAAACCTACCGCGAGAACGTGGCGGAATCGCGAGATAAACTTCTGGCGAAAACTAAGGAACCGCTTTCACGGTTAGTCAAACGCGGCTACGTTCCTCACGTCACAGATTTGTATCGTCACGCCAATTTGGGACTGACCGGCGAACAGAAGAAAAAGCGCGATCAGTATTACAAAGAAAACAGAAAGGCGATGAAAGAAGCCCTGGCAAATCTGGAGAAACCCAGCGGCCGGAAGGATATGGAGGCCTGGAAGAATTACCATAAAAAATTGCGGGAAATCAAGGGGCAAGGCCGAAACGATTTAACACAGAAAATCGAGAGCCTGCTCATGCCTGAACAAAAAAAGCACCTTGAAGAAGTCAAAGAGGCCGTCAATCTATATCACGAGGAGACCCAGAAATACCGCGAACAGATGCGGGAAGACCTCGAGGAATTGTTTCAGACCGAGTAATTTCTTACTGTGCGCCCGCGGGGGACGGCGGTCCCCCGCGGATGGCAATGGTTTCGAGGATTGCGCTCACAAGCAGGAGCGGAAAAATCAGGGCGAAATAAGCTTCTGCTCTCTCCCCGAACAGTCGGGCATAACTCTCCCCTTTTTGAACCATGTGGCCGAGCCGGATGCCCATCGCCAGTGTGTACCAGAAACAGGGCAGCTCCAAAACGAAAACCAGCAGCCCGCAGACGGGGGCAAGAGATGCGGGCGGTTGCCAGCCCGTCTCGGATATTTCCGTCATCCGTCCGGCCATCCACCCATTATTTTTGCTCGTTTCCACCCCGACAATTCCCACGTTGAGCCCGGTCCAGACAGCAAAAAGTTTGGGCAGAAGCGGGTGAAAGCCACTGGCCAGAAATAAGAGCATCACGGCGGAATTGTAGAGCCAGATGACACCGGCCACGCGCCAGAACACGGGTCGTCTTCCCATAAAACGCAGAACGATCTCGAAGATACGACGAGGCAGCCAGCCCACGGCGCTAAGCTTGTACCGCACCACCGGAACCGCTGCAAAAAGACCGACCCCGAAAAGCAGCGCGCTGTGAAGGGCAAGACGTGAGTGGTTTATAAAGACGAATTTGAGCAGTTCCAACACTGTTTAGCTCTGTCTTCGCGCGCACTCAACCGTATTTTTCAGCAGCATGGCTGTCGTGACGAGTCCGACTCCGCCCGGGACGGGGGTGATGGCGCTTGCCACTTTGCTGGCGGCTTCAAACTCGACATCTCCAACGATCCTGGTCTTTTTCTCCCCGTCTTCTTCCACCTTGACCCGGTTGATTCCCACGTCGATCACGACGGCTCCTTCTTTAATCATGTCGCCTTTGACAAGACCGGCTTTTCCGGCGGCAACGATGAGAATCTCGGCCCGGCGGGTATGGAACGCGAGGTCTTCGGTGGCTATGTGGCAACATGTAGCGGTGGGAGATTCCATCAATGATTTCAAAAGCATCACAAGGGTCGGTTTGCCCACGATTTCGCTATGCCCAACAACGACGGTTTCTTTCCCTTTCAGATCGACGCCATAATCTTCGAGCATCGTAATGACGGCGTGGGGCGTGCAGGGGGCGAGGGAAAAGTCACCGAAGAACAATTTCCCAATGTTGGCAGGATTCATCCCCTCCACGTCTTTCTCCGGGGCAATCTCCTGCTGGACTTCCCGGGGATCAATTCCTTCCGGAACCGGCATGAGGAGAATGATTCCGTCGACATCTTCAGCATCGTTCAGTTTGTGGACGTATTCTTTCATATCGGCGGCATTTTCAAGCCCACCGGTCTTTTCCTGATCGTGCAATTCGTAGTCGATGCCCACTTCCGCACACGATTTGCGCTGGCTTTTGGCGTAATAGCGAGCTCCGGGGTTATCAGTGGCCAGAATGGCCGCCAGTTTTGGCGGATTCGGCATTTGTTCTACCGCCTGTGAGACCTCATCTTTAATGCGCTCGGCAAACGGTTTCCCATCAATTAAATCGGCACTCATAAAAACTCCTTCAATCAGAAAGATGCAGTCAGTACTTTGTGCAGTTCCTCTTCTATCCAAACGTGCGCGTCGGAAAGGCAAAACGGACCGTGTCCCGGATAAATAATGTCCGGGGGGTCTTCCAGCAACCTGACCAGTGAACTGGCGGCTTGTTCCGAATCATATCCAAAACGATCCCGGTGCGATTTCAGTCCTGGATTGCGCACCACATCCCCCGAGAATAAAATTCGGTGGTCACCCGCACCCAGTTCGTATCCCATACATCCCGGGGAATGACCGGGAAGCGCAACGGCTCGGATTTGCATGGCTCCTACCTCAAGTGATTCCCCATCTTCCACCACGGTAATCTCTTTTTCACAGGGAGGAAATTCGTGGTGGTAGCAGTAGGATGCTGTGCGCAGATCTCCGGCTTCCACGGCTTCAGCGGTCTGTTGAGAAGCCAGGACCTCAATTTCCATTTTCTGGATAGCGTCCGTAGCCGTAGCGTGGGGAAAATGCGCGTGAGTCAACAAAAGATGGCTGATGTCCGAGACCTCAAAATCCATCTGCCGGACGTTGTCAAGAATGCCGGGTAAACTATCTCCGCACCCGCAATCGACCATGATGAACGTATCACCGCTGTCCACAAGATAAACATTGGCATCATTTGCCGGCCAATCCACCCGGACCCGATTGAAATCCTGGCCTCCGATGAGAAAAATCGGTCCGATCAGTTTCATATCCATGGCAAGAACGCTCCGGGCATTCTGAGCTCGACATTCTGCGGAATGCAGAAGCGTTATTAAACGACAACCCCGGAGACATGTCAAGGACTTCCACCCCGGCGAGAAATTTGCGCTGTGGGTCGTTTCGCGATTTGATGATGGTGCATCTTCCTTGAAGTGGAACCGATTCTCGAATGAGCTCGGGCGCAAATTCCTCGGTTTTCCTTCGGAAAGGCTTTTGACAGTTCTTGTCGCACGAAATACCGTCATCGGCAGACAGCCCATCCATCACCTGCTGGAGCCGGTCACGGTGGCCCAGACCCAGCCCGCATCGGTAAATACTCCGGTATTATAAACAAATACCGCGCCGAACACTATCGATACTATCCCCGGCATTCCCACCCGCCTTGATTCCGGGGGGGGGTAACCTTTAAAGTGCAGAATGGATAGTTCACCTCCC
>JAGXLK010000296.1 GCA_018334735.1 Planctomycetota bacterium
TGAACAAAAGACGGTGGGTGGTGGCGTACGTCCCGGTTAACATCGTCGCTCGATTGGGGCTACAGATGGGGCAATTCGAGATGTGCTGCGTGCACATCACGCCCTCTTCGGCCATCCGGTCCATGGTCGGAGTGATCACGTCCTCATTTCCGTCGGGACGCATGTGATTCGCACTCATCTGATCCGCGAAAACGAAAACGATATTCGGCGATTTATCTGGCTCGCACATTCGTGTCTCCGTTCAATCAACATAAGTTAAACAGGCTATGCTCGCGTCTGAACAATCATTCTATGCCGAGGCTCGATACAGCAACAAATCCATTCGGCAAGAAGATCATCTGAATCAATGCGCGCCAGCATGATACAGAGATTGTCATATTGGCCGCTAACCACACCACATTCGTAGACGCACAAGGACGTGCCATCGGGGAGCTGGGCCAGATCAGAGTAACCTGAGGGACAGTGCTGGAGCTGGTGGCTGACGGGCCATGTTCCGCCGTCGTCCGAAGTCCGAATGTAGAACACGCGTTCGTAATTGTGACAGAAGAGCGGGCGAGTCAGCTCTCCCCGCCGGTCCGCAATCGGAGAAGAGTTGGAGCACAACCGCGGACCGTAATCCTCGGCTGCGGCCACTCGAGTGGGAGCGCTGGATTTCTCGCCGCCGTCGGTGCTGCGGCGCATCAAAATATCGTTCGGATCTCAATCTCCGCCCTGCGACGGACGAGCCTCGGTCGTGAGGAGGACGGCGTTCCCGGGAGTGACAAGAAGCGAAGGGACGCGGCAGGTCTTATACCCGTCGGTTCGGGCAAAAAACAACGGTTTTTTTGTGATTGGCATGAGAGGGAAACCTTATCTATAAGACGCAGACCGAAGTTCAACGGCAAACGACAGAGGGGTGGCACGCACTCCACAGACATTGTCCGACAAACTCGCGCGGGCAAAAGAAGCATACAACACTGAATTTGCGAAAACACTCACCGGGCTCTGTTTGAAAACGCGGATCTGGATTCGAACGGCCCTATTCGGCCCTGGCTTTGTCCACCAGCACGCGGGACACAAGAAAAGTATTTGGCTGTTTTCGCGGCACGTCGCGGGCGGGATCCGGGTTGATCGGATCCGGCTCTATCCCGCGCCAGCGTCCCGTGCGAAACGAAATACGTTCAACACTCTGACAGTCCTCAGCGACACTCAGACGTGTGGGTACACTTTCCCCGATCGAAACCGTGTAATACCCCATTTTCAGGTCGCCTTCTATCGCAATGGTCATCCAATCGCCGGGGGTATACGTTGCGAGTTCCTGCAAGGATTCGCCATCACCTGCGCAAAGGTTGCCGTCTTCGGCAAATACTATCCGAACCGGACGGGCCCCGGAGGAACCGGACAGATCGATTTCCAGCCGACCGTCTTCCTGATTCGCTTTGACCTCCAGCTCACAATGCACATTTGATGTCCCCGGGAAACACCGCACGGCCCGCGCATAGTCGAAAGGGTCGCCATCTCGGAGTTGCAGACAATGCGCTCCGTCGTCGGCAATCACGCTCACCGGTGACCAGCGCGGACTGTAAATGTTCCAACCGGGGGCGAAGCGACTGCCCTCCGGAACGTTCTCGAAATCCTCTGCCGGAAAGTCTGCCGCATCCGGTTCGATCGGCAAAGGCACCCGCGAGACCCAGATGTCTTCCTTGTTCATACTGTAGATCAGCCACAGCGCATTACCGTCGGCAAACGTCCCGTCATTCGACCACTCGGCGATCCCACGCACGTATTGCGGGCCAATATCCTTATAACGCCCTTCGTAACGCGTTTGGGGCAACTCGCCATGAACCACCCGCATATTCCGAAACACCCGGCCGTCGTCACCATGCACAAGAACCAGCGGGTAGCGTCTCCCGCGATCCGGGTTATAGACCATAGCGTAACGTCCATCGGTGGTTTGTTGACACCAGACTTTTGCCGCGCCAGCGATGAGTGTCGGCGGTTGGATCGGTTCCGACCAAAATTTCCCGTCGTCCCGAGAGACCGTCACAAACCCCATCTTGCAGACCCCTACCAGGTCCTCATTACTGCGATGGTAAAAACAAAACGCTTTCCCGAACGGGTAATCGTACGTTTTGGATGTCAGATTTTCATTGTGCCACTTCATCTTGCGCTCGTCGAGGAATTTACCGCGATCCGACTGTTCCAGCAAAACGTTATTCGCAACCGCTTCCCGACACGCAGCCACGAATTCAGGATCCTCAGATTTCTCGAACACATCCGGTTGGTCGGCATAGGGACGGATCAATGTGAGAACCGGCCCGAACGAATGATCCGGGCGGATTTCACGCACCAACAGTGGCTTTTTCTCGCCTTCATCGGAGCGGCTCGTACAAAAGGCCAGCATCCGGCCGTTCGCCGCCAAGTAGAAATAGAACCGTAGCGGCCAGGGATTCACATCTCGCGGGAAGAAGTCCTTCGGATCGCTCCAGCGCATACCATCTTCCGATGTGGAGCAGGCAATTCTGTACGGAGGGATGTCCTCATCTTTGGGCGTCATACCCCAGACTGCGTAGATCCGTCCTTTCCAGCAAGCCAGATCCATGTGGTGGGCATAGGTCCATCCTTTCCCGTCCGCCGCGTGGTCCTGGTGGCGGGTGGATCGGAAGATCTGGACGTTGTGCGTTCCGGGCAACGGCGGCAGTCCGCCGTCGGGCCGGCTCATATCGACGCGCTGCGGCTCGTTTCCGCGGACAGTGATCGGGTCTTCAGGCAAAGGTTCCTCCTCCGGTTTAGAAAATTCATCACATCACAGACCGACACATTCCCAGAAATTCTCCCTGTGAACCACTGCGGTCTCCGCACCCGGATATGCCTCCCTGAAAGGTTTCGGGAAGTGGACTTTTTTATCGGTATTCCATTTTATTTCATAAGCTTTCAGTTGTCCCGAGACCTCTTCGATATAGTCTATCTCCTGCTGCCGGTGAGTCCTCCAGAAATACGATGCCGGATCCATTCCTGAGTTCCTCAAGTGTTTTATCCGCTCGCTCAGCAGAAAGTTCTCCCATAAAAGGCCCGTGTCCTGTCGCAGGTCAAGAGGGTTGAAGTTGCGGATTAGAGCATTCCTTATCCCCGTATCCCAGAAATAGACTTTCCGCATCTTGGTCAGCTCATTCCGCAAATTCCGACTAAACGGACCTAATCTGAATATGACAAAGCATTTCTCCAGAAGATCCATGTATTTACTGATCGTCTTCCTATTTACTCCGAGACTATTTGCCAGTTCATTGTATGACACTTCGTTTCCCACCTGGAGGGCCAGGGAGGTAAGAAGTTTCTGCAGGAGTTGAGGCTTGCGGATATCCTGGTATTGTAAGAGGTCTTTGTAGAGATAACTCGACGATATTTCTTTGAGCAGGTTCTCTGCCACTCCCGGTGTTTGAGTGACCTCCGGATACATGCCATATATGATCCTATGTTCCAATAAACGCTTCAATTCCATTTTGTTCGACCGTCGGGAGAGTTCGGACAGCGAAAACGGGTAGAGCTGAAATTGGTACTTTCTGCCCGTAAGGGGTTCGACAATCTCATTGGAAAGCTCCAGCGAGGAGGATCCTGAGGCAATGACCTGGATTTCGGGAATCTCGTCTGTAAAGAGTTTCAGGGTGATCCCTATGTTTTTTACCCGCTGGGCTTCATCAATGAAAACGATTTTGTACCCTCCGGTAAGCTCGCGGAGTTCCGTGGAGGTAGCATCGGTGAGTAGCGGAGGTATATCCGGCTCATCACAGTTGAGGAAAAGTGACTTTTCCGAAAGGTTGTCGCGAAGCATGTGCAGCAAGGTCGTTTTTCCCACCTGCCGCGCCCCGTAAATTATGATGGCCCTTCCTTTGAACAGGCTGGCTCGCACATTGTTCTCAATATCCCTTTTCAGCATAAAATGCCCTCACTCTCTGCTAGCCCGGATTTTACGGATAATGGGAAGCTATTGTTGCCCAATCAGGGTAGAATTTTTATTGAACACCGTTCATAACCCTTCTCAGCCAAAAATCCGGGCTAAAAAACGGCGCATAAAATCTGACAACTTAAAATCAGTGATCAGCAACGAGCCGAACGCTACGTGGAGAAACGATTGGCTTTAACTGCTTTTTCACAAGAAAGATACAGATATCTTCCGGCATAGTAGCACTGGTCGGAAATTGTGAACACTTCTTGTCGTTGTAAATTCTTACGCCTAAACGGCATGCGCCATTTTATATAGCCTGCATCCGTAAGATGCAGGCTATTTGGGCTATTACAATACCCTAATTTACATTAAATGAAGCCTTTTGTCAAGCTGTTGACCCAAATGACGTAGAAGTCGGGCACTGTAGTGCCCTCATTTACAGTAATTCAGGGTATTAGCGAGCGCGGGGCATGCCAGAGCGCCCCCCGTCTTTGTCGTTCGTTCCGCGGCTCGAAACAAAGAAAGGGGCAGAGACAAGGTGCATGAACCATTCAATCTCGCCGTTCAGCCAGCCCAGTCTCCTTCCGAAGCACCGTATCACTATTTCACATTCCGCCAGTCGAAAACTTTCTCCGCAGTAATTGGCCGCCAGTTCGGTGCCGGGGCTCACGAGCGTGAAAAGCGTTTCTCCGCGCACCTGATCCGCTTCCAAATCCGGTAAAGGATCCGTTGGCAGAAGTTCGGCTTGCTCGCGGGTGGTAATCGTGATAGCGAGTGACCTCATATATCGAGTCCTTCCTCTGCAGCTACCCCACGAATATACTCCGCCGCGGCGGCGTATTCGTCCGCATCGGGGAGATGTTCCATCATCACGGGCA
>JAGXLK010000297.1 GCA_018334735.1 Planctomycetota bacterium
AGATATTTGGCGGAGATATCCTGCCGCTCGGCAATCTCTCGCACAGATAGATTATCCTCGGGGTAGGCCCGCGCCAGTTCAACCAGCGCCCGCGTCCCATACCGCATTTTGGTTGAAAACTGCATTCCATCCTCCTCTCCGACTATTCCTATAACACTACTATGATTTTATCAGCGATTGTCTGACCTGTCAAATAGCGCCCTTTTAGACATCATCAAAGAGGGGTTTTCCCCGGCAAACGGGTAGCCTGCCGGGCATTGCATATGGTTTAAAAACCGATTATTCTAACATTACAGGGTATGCAGAGAGTCAGAACTTTTCCCCGCTCCTTTGAGGAAGCGGACGGCGATTTTTACCTGGATCTCGGGACGGATGTAGGGTGTGAATACAATGAAGAGTCCTACACCGACACCGTCCGCCCGGAATCCGGCACAATTCTCCGGGTTCCAAAATCAGCCTACTCAAACTGACACCCCCAGCCTATTCCCCAAGGATCTGCTGAAGATCTTCCTGGGGCGTGGATACCGGCATGATGTTGAATTTGTCCACGAGGACATCCAGAACTGCCGGTTCCACGAACGCCGGGAGTGTCGGTCCGAGTCTCATATCCTCAATGCCCAGATGCAGGAGCGTCAGCAGGATTGCCACGGCTTTCTGCTCGTACCAGGAAAGCACAAGCGAGAGAGGCAGTTCGTTCACTCCGACATCAAAAGCATCCGAGAGGGCCAGAGCGATCTGGATCGCCGAATATGAATCGTTGCATTGCCCGACATCGAGCAGGCGCGGGATTCCGCCGATGTCGCCGAACTCGAGTTTGTTGAAACGGTATTTGCCACAGGCCAGCGTGAGAATGACGCAGTCATCCGGCACGGACTGGGCCAGTTCGGTGTAGTAATTCCGCCCCGGTTTCGCTCCGTCACAACCGCCGATCAAGAAAAAGTGGCGGATGTCACCATTTTTCACAGCGTCCACGACCTGCTCGGCCACGTTCGTGACGGCATTTCGGCCGAACCCAACCGTGATATTGTGCTCCTCCCCGTCATCTGTGAAACCGGACTGGGCGAGGGCGGCTTCGATTACCGGAGAAAAATCGCTATCGTCGATATGCCTCACCCCCGGCCATCCTGTCGGTCCCGATGTAAAGAGTCGGTCTTTATAGCTATCCTTCGGTTTCATCAGACAGTTGGTGGTCATCAGGATCGCGCCCGGAAACTCGTCGAATTCCTCCCGCTGACGTTGCCAGGCCCCTCCATAATTTCCGACGAGATGATCGTACTTGTTCAGTTCAGGGTAGCCGTGACAGGGCAACATCTCACCGTGTGTGTAGACGTTGATGCCAGAGCCCTCGGTCTGCTTGAGAATTTCGTCAAGATCTTTCAGGTCATGGCCGGACACCACTATAGCTTTCCCTTTCACGGGCGTAACGCGCACGGGGGTCGGCTCCGGATGTCCGTATGTCCCCGTATTGGCGGCATCGAGCAGTTCCATCGCCCGCAGGTTGAGTTCGCCGGTCTCCAGCGATTTGGCGAGCAAATCTTTAAGATCATCAGGTTCGGAAGCCACAAAGCTTAAAAGTTCGTGGAACCCGCCGTAAAGGTCAGCGTCCTCCTCACCGAGAACCCTCGCATGATAGGTATAAGCGCCGGCCCCTTTGAGTCCGTAGACTATCAGTTCCTGCAGCCCGGCGACATCAGCTCCGTATTTATCGATCCGGTTCTCGATACTGACCCCTTCACCCTGCTCGATGAGACCGTTCAGATCATCGGCCGGCCTCCAGTCTTCGATCCATGCGATGTCGTCATTGAGTTCGACTCCGGCGTCTTTGCACATTCCTACAGCTACATCCCGCACTTCAGCTGCCCGATGGATAAAATCGGCGAAATCTTCAGCATCGAAATTCACATTTGTGAGAGTCGTAAAAACGGCCCAGGGGACAAACGCGTCCACCTCCGGGTCACGCTTCCCGGCACTCCGCGCCCTATGCGCACAGGCGGATATGCCCTTGGTCGCGTGGATAAGGAGATCCTGCAGCGCCGCCACATCGTGGTCTTTGCCGCATACGCCGTGCATCGTACAACCTTCGCCTTTCGCCGTCTGTTCACATTGATAACAAAACATGTTTTTTTGCGCTCTCTCTGAAGTAAAAAATAGAAATTGAACTCAGTCGCCTCGCAGCATGACAAGCAGCATCTTGAACCGTTGTTCCGCCTGGAGGGAATGCGGCACATCGGCCGGCATAAGCACCAGTTCGCCTTTATCGGGCTCTACGGTTTCGCCGCCGATTGTCAGCTGCCCTTGCCCATCAACGATTAACACAAGGGCATCGAACGGGGCCGTATGTTCGCTCAGCCCTTGCCCGGAATCGAACGCGAAAAGCGTCACCGTGCCCCCGCTGGTTTTGGCAAGTTCGCGGCTGACCGTGCTGCCGGTCTGGTACTCAACCATGGAGGCCAGATCGAGGGGCCGGGCCGGATCCAGCAATTGTTCGTCTCCTTCGTTGTCCATCTTCCTTTCTCCTATCGTGAAGTAAAACCTGTCAGCTCTCCATAACCCATTCCCGCTGACGGGTCATTGCGAGGCGGCATCGCCGTCGCGGCAATCTCGCTGTTGGCTAAAAGAACGACGAGATTGCTTCACCCATCTTACGACGGCCTCGCAATGACCTCGGGGGCCGCGGCAAAAGGGACGAAACCGGAGGTCAGCCGAACGTCTCCGTGGCCAGTTTCCGTCCAAACTTGCGACACTCGTCCAGATCATCTTCCTCGGGTTGCCACTGGCAGGCCAGTCCTTCGCAGGCCAGCGGAATACGGGCTTCCTCCAGGCTTTCCTCGATACGTTTCACCGAACCACCGCCCCATCCATAGGAGCCGAAAGCGGCGCCTTTTTTATTTTTGAACCCAAGCCCACGCAGATCTTCGAGAATAGGGGTAACGGTCGGTAGCACGCCTTTGTTTATCGTCGGCGAACCCACTGCAACCAGACCCGCTCGGAATACTTCCACCAGGGCATCATTCCGATCAGTTAATGCCAGATCGATGAGTTTGTAATCGATCCCTTCTTCCGAAAAACCGTCGCCGATGGCCTCTGCCATCCGGCGGGTGGCTCCCCACATCGTATCGTAGAGGAGAACCGCCCGTTCTTCGGGCTCCTGCTGAGCCCACTGCTGATACTTCTCGACGATCTGGAAGGGCTCATCTCGCCAGATGACGCCGTGGCTCGGAGCGATTACGTCGACCGGCACATCCATTTCAACCAGTTCCTGGATCTTGCGCTCGACCAGGTTTCCAAATGGGTTGAGGATGTTGACGTAGTATTTAAACGCTTCCTCATACAGCTCCTTTTGATCGACTTCATCGTTGAACCGGTAGGCAGAGGCGTAATGCTGTCCGAAGGCATCGTTCGGCATCAACACGTTGCTGCCGGTCAGGTAGGTGAACATGCTGTCAGGCCAATGCAGCATGGGGGCCTCGACGAAGACAAGTTTATTCTCGCCGATATCGATGCTGTCTCCCGTCTCAACCGTCTCAAAGTTCCACTCCTCGTGGAAATGGCCCTTGATATTATCAGGCGCACGTTTGGAACATACCAGCCGGGCATCCGGAACCGCACGCATCACTTCCGGCAAACCACCGCTGTGGTCTATTTCGGCATGATTGGCGACTACAATATCGATCTCTGAGGGGTCAACAAGCTCAGAAATATTTTCCATCAGCCGATCGGTGTGAGGCTCCCAAACGGTATCGACCAGCACCGTCTTCTCATCCTGAATCAGGTACGCGTTATAGGTGCTTCCCCGGTGCGTGGAGAGTTCGTGCCCGTGGAAGCTTCGCAGATCCCAATCGACAACACCGACCCAAAAAACCTTATCCTTCACCTGCGTAATCATTGGATGCTCCTTACAAAGTGCTTTCACTCCAGAACGAGAACTGTCACTGAGACGTTTTCCAGCTATTGCGTGATTTTTCCTTTCACGGAGACTTCAACCGTTTCCAACGGGATATCACGACCGCTTTTTTCGATCGCGTTGCGGGCGATTCTGAGCAGACCGTGACAGCACGGCACTTCCATGTGCGCGACAGTCAGCGATTGAATCTCATTGCGTTTCAGAATTTCGGTGAGTTTTTCTTCGTAATACGCCCCGTCATCGAGTTTGGGACACCCCACCAGCAGACGTTTTTTCTGGAGGAGCTGTCCGTGAAAATTCGCCAGGGCAAACGGAACGCAGTCAGCTGCCAGGAGAAGCTCGGCGCCTTCGAGAAAAGCCGCCTCAGCCGGAACAAGATGCAATTGGATAGGCCACTGCCGCAATGCGCTGTCTGACGACGAGGTGTCAGCGGGCCTCTCCGGGGAATCACTGAAGTCCATATCCATGAAAGCTGCTCCCGGGCAGGCGGACGGTTTATCTGCAGTCGAGTTGTCTTGTTCCCCCGTTCCCGCCTGGTTCTGCTCCACCGCTTCCTCGTCAAATTTAGCGGCGTCCCGCTCTTCCAACGTAATGGCCCCCTGCGGGCACTCCCCCAGACAAGCGCCCAGGCCATCGCAGTACCGTTCGTCCACGAGCTTAGCCTTCCCATCGACGATCTGCAAGGCGCCTTCTTCGCAGTTGGGGATACATTCTCCGCATCCGTTGCATTTTCCTTCATCTATTTTCACTATCTTCCGAACAACCATGCGCTCCCCTTTCCAAATAGGACTTTGGGGCTCCTGTTCATCGTAAAAATTTTTATTCTTCTGGTTGCGCGTCTTGCGGGGCATTGCCGATGGCGAAATCGCGGGCGTTCTCGGGGTCGAGCCCAC
>JAGXLK010000298.1 GCA_018334735.1 Planctomycetota bacterium
GGGAAGGCTTGTCTTCTGTCAGAAATACCTGCTGTTTCCGCACAGCCATTTCTACCACCTCACGGTCTTCGGCCCTCGGGGAGATCTCATGCACGGCGGTGACGTCGTGGCCTGCCGCACGAAGCGCGCGCACCACAGCAAAATCGCAACTCTCATCCGCCAGAAAACGCACGGGCTAACTCCTCGAGGTACTTTCCGGGCCTGGCACAAAAATCGTTTCCTCGTGTGCTACGGTATCGGCTGCATATTCCACGGCCGCCCGGATATCCTCAGCGGTCAGGTTCGGATACGCATCAAGCAAATCCTCCCGCGTCGCTCCATTTGCGATCTTGCGCAGTATCAATTCCACCGTGACACGGGTCCCCCGGATGACAGGCTTGCCCATCATCACCTCGGGGTTGATCTCAATCCGATCGGTTACCGTCATGGCTGGCCTCCAATTGGAGTTCTAATCGCGCGGGCCGCGCAATCTCGCATTCGGTAGACTATCCTCTCATTTATCAGGATACGGCGCAAGGGCGGTTACATGCAAGGCTCAAACATGCTACCAACCCCCTCCGGTGTCGGCGTTTGTGGACTTGCAAGGAGGTCTGGGTTGGATTTCCCGAGGGAAAAGTTACTGTGGTCGGTGAGTCCGGGCCGGGCACTGGCTGGGGGGCGCGTCGGCAAAGCCTGGTTTTCGGGGCTGAAGGAGCCCAAAAATCCGGAGGAGGAGCCGTATCTGTCTTCCTGAGAGAAAGATTCAGCCAGGGCACCGACATGAATTCCCAGGGAAAACGAAAAAAACAAAACCCGGGACGCTATCTGTCCTGGGTCAGGTGTTACACTAAAATGCACCCGGAAAAACCGGCACTTTGTTGGAGTCAGGGAAGGAACCAACAATATGGCAGCAGCAGGAGGCACCAGGACCGGCAATATCTATCATGTAAAGGCGGAGAGAGAATCTCCCCCGGAGCAGACGGGGCCGTTTGAGTCGGAAGACCAGTTGCTGGAGACGGCACGTCAGATGTTCAGTGCCAGAGCTGAAGCTGCGGCACTCCGACGGCGGGAGACCGAACAAGAAGAACAGATGCGACTCGCTGATGAAGCCGAACGCTGGGGAGTGTACTGGCACCGGGCGTTCGAGATGACCGATGATGATTTGCCGTTCTGCGAGAAGTCACGCCGCCTCGGATTTTCAGAAATCGAGCGGGAAATTCTCGTGATGCTTGTGCTCGAACGGCTTGGACTTCTTCGCAGCAGCATCAGAACCTGTGCCGATGTGCTGGAGGCACTGAAGCTGCCGACCACGCGGATGATGGAGGCTATTCGGTCTATGGCGGAAGATAGCCTGCTGGTGACCGAGAAAATGATATTTTCCCCCGATCCCGATGAAGATCCGTCCGAGCGGAACATATCGGTCAATCCCGCTCTGGTTCAGTCGTTCATCACGGGGGAAGTTGAAGACGAAGCCTGGTCCGTCGAGAGCGAAGATGAACTTTATGAAAAGCTCAGGGTTTTCAGCCAGCTTTTCAAGAAGAAAAGCGACGCGATGAGGAATCGCCATCGAACGGAGGTCAGGCGGGGAAAAGACGTTTTGCGCCTTACGCTTCGGGTAGACCATTTGAAACGCCGTTTGAACTGTACGCTACGCGAACATCCGAACTGGGGCCTCTCCCGACTGATGGCCGAACTCGATGGGGCCAATGGACGACTGAAGCAAATTGTTGTTGTGCTTCTCGGGAAAGAACTTGGCCATCGGGATAGCGACGACCGGTTGTACACAGGGCGGGGACTGGCGCAATCCACATGCATAAGGATCGACGATGTGCGACAAAATCTGGACTCTCTGAAGTCGGATGCCAAATTGATTGCAGAAGGTCTGGTTCAACCCGCAGGCGGAAAGGGGATGTTGCTGGATGACGACCCCGATTCTATTGCCGGGACGGAATACGAACTGGGCGAGAAGAGCATCGAATTGCTGGGGATCGAAAGGCGCCAGGACAAAGAGCACCTTGAGAAAATGGGCATTCGCGAGCCGAAAATGACATTCGAACAGCTTGTGCTTTCCGAAGAGGTGAGCAGCGCGCTTGAAATGGCTCTGGCTCAGGCAAAAAGCGCAAAGGTGCTGATGAAAAAATGGGGGTTGAGTGACGTTATTGCTTACGGCCGGTCCGTAACATTGCTTTTCAGCGGCCCGCCGGGCACGGGCAAGACGGCCTCTGCCGAAGCACTTGCGGCCGAGCTCGGAAGACCCATAATGGTGTCAGATTACTCCAGGATCCAGAACTGTTTTGTCGGGCAGACCGAGAAGAACATCGTCAAGACATTTCGGCAGGCGCAGGTTCACGGCGCCGTGCTTTTTTGGGACGAGGCCGATGCGATGTTCTACAGCAGGGACTCCGGTTACCGCAGCTGGGAGGTGCGGGACGTGAACGTTTTGCTGCAGGAGCTGGAGAAATTCGAAGGGGTCTGCGTGCTGGCCACGAACAGGAAAATCTCCCTTGATTCTGCGCTGGAGCGGCGCATCGGTTTGAAAGTGGAATTCGAGCGTCCGGACCGTGAGATGCGCCGGGAAATCTGGGCGCGACTGGTGCCGCCCGGGATGCCACTGGCCGATGATGTGGATTTGGATCGTCTCTCTGAGCCCGATCTGTCGGGCGGAGAGATTAAAAATGCGGTTCTGAATGCAGGACGGCGTGCGCTCACGCGCGGAGAGGACGCCCGGGTGAAGATGCGCGATTTTGCCGCCGCGATCGAGATGGAAACGGAAGGGAAATGGACCCGTGAAGGAAAATGTATCGGCTTCGCAGGGAACAATAATTGAGCAAAAATCAAAGGGAACCTGAAAAATGGAACAGATGATCCAGGACTATCTGACCGATCTGGAGTTTGGTGAGATGCAGAAGGTCGAGAATTTGGCCGTGGTGCCGCTTCTGTCTGCATCCGAGGATGGACTCGAATATATGACGCTCTCGGAGGCACTGGAGGCGGAAACCTTAAAGGTGACGGAGATAAGTGAGAGCGGGAGTGTGCCGGAACTCAAAGTGACCAATGAGTCCGATCTTCCCGTTCTGATGCTCGATGGCGAAGAGCTGGTCGGGGCGAAACAAAACCGGGTCCTTAACACAACAATTCTCGTCCGGGATGACTCCGAAACTGTCGTGCCTGTCAGCTGCACTGAACAGGGGAGATGGCATTACCGGTCTCCCAAGTTCTCGGACTCCGGCCATGTGATGACCCCGAGCCAGCGCATGCGAAAATCACATTCGGTGTCGGATTCGCTGGAACGCACACGCCAGTTCCGCTCGGACCAGAATCAGGTATGGCGCGATGTGCAGCATATGCACCGCGCTTCGGGCACTGATTCCCCAACCGGCGCCATGCGTGATGCTTACGAGCAGCGTCAGGAGGATCTGGAAGCTTATCTGAAAGGGATCCAGCGGGCGGAGGAGCAAGCGGGGCTTCTGGTTTTCATCAACGGGCAAGTGGTGGGATTTGACGCGCTTTCCCGCAGCGAAACGTACGCAAAGCTGCATGGCAAACTCGTGCGTAGCTACGCGATGGAGGCGTTGCTGAAGCAAAACGGGGAGAGCGAAGAGGTGGGGCCGGAGATGGCGCAGGACTTTGTGGATGAGGCGCGTCAGTGCGATGAAAAGAAGTTTGAATCGGTCGGGTACGGGATGGATTATCGTTACCGAGGCGAGGCCATAATTGGTTCAGCACTTGTCTGTGATGAGTGGCCGGTGCACTGCGCGTTCTTCCGCGATGAGAGCGGCGGAGATGAAGAACAGGGCCACATCTCACCGATGGGAATCCGTCGGCATTTTCGAGAGTGAAGGGCTGAGCCGGGGCGAGCTTGGGTCAAAGTGCTGAAAATTTAAGCGGGAGGTGCGATATGATCAGGCAATGGGAGTTCGATTTTGGAGATTACGACAGACCCGAGCGTGCCGCTCGGAATTTCCGCAACGAGCTTAACGCATGTACCTACGCTGACACGGATGGTCGGGAGATTAAGTTCCAGCCGACGATCGATGAAGATAATCGGGCCAGGGTGGTCGTAAATTCAGATTACCCTGATGATGCTGACGAGGAACTTGAAGATACAGCCGCGTGGGCGCTTTTCCTTGCCAAACGGCTGGCAACAGGCCGCTGGGTATTCTCATTTGATCGCTGCGGTAATCCGGAAGAGGCGGCCGAAGCTTTCATCAAGGAGGTGGATGCCCTCGGGTTTAGCGACGAGCAGGGGAGGGAGGTCGAGACAACGGTCGCCTACGACAATCCCCTGGACCCATCGTGCGTGCTGGTCATCAGCTTTGAGTCGGAGCTTTCGGAAGACGAAGAGGACGAACTGGTGTTGCCTTTCCTGGAAGAGATGGCGACAGAACACGGGGGAGTGCGCTGTAAGAACGGTCCTCCGCCGGGAAGATATCTGTCCATTACGGAGGTGTCGCCGGATAAGGACCAGGAGGCCCAGGAATAAGCCCCGAAGGTCCGTTCGCTGACTTTTTGGAATCGAGCAAACTGATCGGGACAATAACCGTCGGGAAAAACGGGAACCGGAATCAGTATTTTTCGAAAAAGGAGGCAGTAATGTGTGATCTTACGGAAGTCGAAGGGATGAAAGAAGTGCTGGGGGAGCTTGCGACCGAAAGGCGGATATTCCATTCGGAAGCTGATTTTCAACATGCGTTGGCATGGAAAATTCGAGAGGAGCTTGAAAAACGAGACAAAGAATTTCGAATTCGCCTCGAATACAAGCATCCTGCCCTGCAAACCGAGCAAAACGAAAGGCCGGAACGTAGATATCTGG
>JAGXLK010000299.1 GCA_018334735.1 Planctomycetota bacterium
ACCCTCCAGGCTCCCGGAGCACTGACCGTCAAACCACCGGCGGGGCTGTCCGCAGGGAGGTCGATTGTCATCGAATCGGCTTCGACTGTTAAGGTCGCGGACAATTCCGATTTCAAACCGCATTCACCGTCCCGGACTTCGCCGGGAGCCCCTAAAGTCAGTTCGGTGCGGTCTTTGAACCGTTGCACAACACCCACCGTTCCCGTAAAGGAAACTTTCCCCGCCTTCGCTTCTGCAGTATCCCTCGAAAGGTAAAAATAATCCGTGCCATCAGGTTTCTCCGCAACGATTACCTTCCCGTGATCCAGGGTCTTGAACGCCGGGGACGACTCGTCCCTCGGTCGCGGGTAGATGGCAACAAAATACGCCCCATCGTCCGGACGTTGCAGATGCAGGAGGTCCTGATATTCGGGAACCCGGCGGTAAGTACCACCGTATCGAAGCGTATGTCGAGGGGTTCCGGTCGGTTCTGCGATAAAATAATCAACGTCCATGCCGAACTGCCCGAGCGCGGTGTACCGATTCCCCGCAGGGAGCTGGCGGGCCGGAAGGATCGTTTTGCCGGGCTTGTCTGCAAGAAAAGCTTCAACGTCCCGGACCTGGGCCGGCGTACCGATTTTCTCCGACAGTGTCCAGAACTGCCAGGCCGTCGGCTCGCCTCCCCGAACGCTATCCCGAAGCACCAGATACGCCGGCCCTGACGCATCATCGCTCTTCACGAAAAGCAGCTGACGGGTCCAATCCAGCTCGCCGCTCTTCGCCGCTGTCACGCGTGGATAGGCCGGCAATTCCGGAGGGCTCCATTTCCGCTCATCAGGATGCGTGTAGGCGATCCGGGTGCGCACATAATCGGTCGTGGGTAAAGGGACGAAGGTGCCAAAATGGGTTTTACTGTAGTACCCGAACGGTGTGAGAGAATCTCCCGGAGTGTAATTACGCGCGAGCCGCACACCGTCGCGAAGCAGTTCATGCCGCGTTTTGTAACCGGTGTCGAACGTGAAACACGTGCTGAGAGGTTTCCCCCGTCCGTACCACTGCGCGATGCTTCCAATGCCCGGCACCCAGATATCGAGATTCCGCAGAGAATCGACGCACGCCAGCACATTCACGTAACTCTCGTGCTCTGTATCGAAAGCGGCCCGCAGCAGCGCGCCGAGTTGCGGAAACAGCTCACTCCCCCAATCCGGAGCCGACATCGGAAGACGGTAATCGAGGTAATACGATTCATAACCCCCGAGTCGATAGTCGCCCCAGCGGCTCGGCGCACCCGCTTCAGACCACATCCATTGCATCGTGCGGGAGAAATCCGGATCGCTCTCTGAGGTCATACGTGCCGCCACCCCGCAGAACGCCAGTCGGTTGCCCGACGTGCCGCGCCCGTATGCGCCGGTAACGCGGTAACCGCCGCGCTGTGGATCGGGAGGCGTATGCATTCTGGCGAAATAAAGGACCAGCTTCTTGAGACGTGGATCAGTTGTGAAATCGTGATACCCCGCCCGCCGCGCAGCAATCGCAAAGGAAAGCATGGGCTCAAGGCTCACGATGCCGTAGTGGGAACCTTCCGGGAGCCACTCGCCGTTGGCACCGACCTCATCCTCCAACCACTCATCCATCCAGGCCGTCGCGTAAGATGCCCATTCCCGTGACATTGGATGGTCGCGGAGCGCACATGCAATCACGCCCAGCGAAAGTATGTAGGAACAGTGCATGTTTGGGTTTCCCGAACCGTATCCCCGTTCCGTCGACCAGCATCTGGGATCGGCCATAAGGTATCCCAGGTAAGCCATCTGGGCCCGGAATAGCGCTCGCTCGCGCTCGCTCAACAAACCGCTGTCTATCAGCGCATCGTAAAGCGAAACCGTTGCGATCGCGCCTCTCATGACATCGAAATAGCCCATTTCACCAAGACGACGACGCAAAATGTTGATGACTTTTTGCTTTTCTTTTTTTGTTCGCTGTTCCGCCGGTTTGCTCAGCAATTCCAGCGCCGCAGCGGCCCATCGGCCTTTCAGCCGACGAGCGAGTTTCGCATCATCGTCCGACCGCTGCCACAGTTCTTTGATCCGTGGCATATCGACGAAAAGATGCGGGTGTGCGTGCTTTGACCCCCAGCTTAACACCATTTCGTTGATCTCATCGAGCTGCCGGCCAACCCGCGGTGCGCCCACGCTCACCGACCACGCCCGCCGTCCTCCGGCCAGATCGGCGGTCAGCACCACTTCACCATTCGCCGCCAGGCTGACCGGCATCGACTTCTGCTTCCACGCTTCCCACATTTTCGGAATCATCTCCAGGTGCCAGTGATCGTAGCCCCTGTAGGTCTGGGCCTCAGCAGGTTCAACCCAAATCCCCGGTTTGTGCGAAACCAGTTCAAGCGAAACCTCCTCGCCTTTGAGCCGCACATGATGCGGATGCTCCGCGAAGATATTGATCAAGCTTGAATTGGGACTGAGAAAACAAAAATCATTCGCGGGGATTGTCACGGGTTCCTTGCGATCCCGCGCCCACTGTCCATAACCGGCCGGCATAAACGCTTCCTCCACCCCGTTCACGCCGGGCAGGTGCAGTTCCGCGGCGGTCTCCGGCTGATTGCCCTTCACCGACAACCCCCAGCGGACCGCACGATCACCTTCAATAACCGTGGCAGTAAAACTCGCCTCCAAATCTCCTTGCAGCACATACTTCGTCACAACTCTTGCAAAAACCGGCCCCGATTCGGTAAGCCGGGAGGACCAACTTTGCACTTTGCCCTTTCCCGTCCACTGACCGGCCGATGACCAGTCCCCTTTTTCCGCGCGCATTCCAAGCAACGGGGGTGGTGAATTTTGCGGACCTTTCCCTTCGCCGACGGGAAAACGCACACTCAGATGCGATGTCGATACTTCAACCGTGTCTTTCGCCTTTTTAACCCGCAAATCTACTTCCGGCACTTTCGCTTTCCCGCTACCCCACGTAACGTTGTAATCTCTGGCCTCCAGCGGCGCCAGTGTTTCAACCACAAAACACAGCTGCGCCGACTTCACAAACTTCCGCTTCTTCGAATAATAATCCACCTCAGAAAGCTGGCATGCCATCGGGCCATCAGGACCGGTTATCTTGACTGAATCTTGGATGCACTGTCCCTTCGAAGCCCAAAAATCGTATGATAGCAGCTCTCGTCCGTACGTCTGGTTCAATTTCTCCCGCACCGTTATTTTTCTCGATCCTCCGCGCGCGACACATCCGCTCAACAGGAGAATGGTGAGGACAAACCCCATAGCCGAGTAACGACCAGGCTTTCCAAATGCATGCGTTGATCTGCACATTGAGAACTCTTTTCATTAAGGGGAGACAGTGCAACATATCGGCGAAGAAATTTTCATGTTTTATGGAATGAAAAACATTTCAACGGTGCCAAGGACAAGCTCTGGCTGCACATTGAGCCCGTTAAACATAAATTCATTTACCTTTGAAACGCGCGGGGCAGCCGCACGTCCCGTTCCACCGGCGGATACCATCCCTGATCCGCGTACTCGGAAGTATGGAGATAACACTGCACGCGGGCCTGTTCCTCACCCTCCTGGAAAGTCAAAAGCCGGCTCATCGGCATAGAATGGGCGCGACCGTGGTAACGAGTCAGCGCGCAGGCATTCACAAATGTTACATCCCATTTGCGCTCGACATGCGAACGGCCTCCGCATTCGTCGTCAGGGTTCGTATGCGTATGGCCGCCGATCCAGAAGTCAATCGCACCCGGATTTTCCTCCAGATAACCCTCAAATGCCCCCGCATCAGGTTCCCCATCAACAAAATAGAGATACGACGCTCCTTCCGGCGCTCCTTCCTCAAAATATCCGTGGTAGCGGGATGTCCACTGCCCGTCTGCCCCTTTTTCAAAACCTTCCCAGGGCCCTGACGCAACGGTGGTTTCTTTCAACATGTGATGGTGGGAGGTGACGATGATGCTGTCGGGATTATCCTCGACCTTCTTTTTCCACCACTGAAACGTCTCCCCCGTAACAGCTCCCGCGGGGAATCCTCCGCGTTCTCCGCGCCCGACGGGCGGATCGAGGTCGTTGCGGTCGCTCATGACCAAAAAAAGGATGTTGCCAACACGGAACGAATACCGTTCCCACGTCCCTTCAACGATGAACGGACGGCGGGCGGGATCAACGCCGCTCGTTTCGGTGTTTTCGCCGGTAGGATCGACCCATTTCCGGAACCACCACTGAGCGGGTTCGCCGGGACCGCTGGCGTCATGGTTACCGGCGAGGTTGTAGAAATCCTCCCGCCGATGCTCCTGCGCCGCGGCGAACTGTCGCACGACTTCGCCTCCTTCATCATCGTCAGGAGATTCCTGAGTTCCTGACAGATCGCCCAGATGGATCGCGATGTCCCAGTCAAACGGCGGCCCTCCTTCTTCTCCTCCGTTTTCCGACTGTCGAATGGCATTGCCGAGACTGTCGCGGTTGCCGGCACGTCGATCGGTGCCGACATGAGAACATCCCATTGCCCAGAGTTTGAACGTTGAATCATTCATAGGGAAAGATCACCTTGGCAAATTCAGAACGGCGCGGGTTGGGTGCGTTTAAACTCAAATTCCTCATCTCCGCTGCTCCGGCGAGGTTGACGTGGTTGATGTTCAGGAGAATCTTTTTGACGCTGTCGTGTGCGTATTTTTTTGCGCTCCCATTTGCTCAGTTTATCATTCAAAAACGTCAGCACCAGCCCATCCGGATACCGCCACATCTCAAACTTCGTGCCACCAGAGGCCCCTTTGAGCTTGTTCTTGGGTTTCCCAAGG
>JAGXLK010000300.1 GCA_018334735.1 Planctomycetota bacterium
ATCGGCTGGTGCTGGAGTCGGCGCTGGAAGGGGGGCGGGAATACAGGGCGACGGTCAATACTGAGTAGAGAGGAGGGCGCGAACGGCAGCGAGCAGAAAAGAGAACGGCAAACGGCAGATCACAGACCTGACCACTGGGCACTAACGGCTACCGACTTTAACGGCAAGGGACGGAAGGGACTTAAGGGACGCAAGGGACTTAAGGGGTGGGAACAAAGACAAATATTACCGATAACATATAGCCGGACGGGAACTCAAAACTCAAGACTCTAAGCTGCTGTCTTCCCGGCAACCAGCACCTATTCTCCCACCGTTACCTCATATTTCTCCACCAGCCGTTCGGGGTGGTAAGATTGTTTGGCGCGGCGGAGACCGGGGAGGCCGAGGTCTTGTTCGCGGTTGATCCACTGGAAATTGGCCGCTGTCTGGCGGGCGAAGGCCCGGTTGATCGCCTGGTAGCTGCCGGAAACGGAGGTGTCGGCTTTCTCGACGCGTTCGGCGATAGTTGCGTCGTTGATCGGTTCTCCCAGCGCGAAAGCCAGAATGCGGCCATTCTCGACCAACGCGCCACCTTCCAAAGGGAGCCATTCCAGGTTCCCCAGCATTCGTATTGTTGTTTTTACTTCTCGCTGGAGGCCGTCGAGGTCTTTTTTGGGATGGTTTTCGAGCCACTTGTCGGTGAAAGTGATACATTGGGTGGCGAGTTCGGGGGTGAGGACCTGGTATTCGGCGTCGGGACACTGTTGTTCGAACTGACGGATCTGATTGCGTTTGGGGTGGTAACGGGTGCCGGGCAGATCCCGCAGTTCATCGGCCCGGTGGAGGTAATCGAATCGGTCCCGTTGCGGTTCGACGGACAGGTCGGGTTCATCCGGGAGGGCATCGACCATTTTCTGGGGGACGCGGGCGAACCGGGCGGGGGCGGAGTCGTGTTCCAGCAGATACCAGATCACGCCCGCTGCGCGTTCGTAATCTGGAGTCATTGGGGGGAGAATATATGAAACGCCCGCGGAAGCGGATTTTACTTGAAGGATGATTGCGTCGTCCCAGTGGGACAGATGACAGCTGGTGTAGGGCAGCCACGACCAGAGGTAGGCAAAAGTAAGTTCGGAGATCTCTGGCTGCATTTCACATCGCGTTTCCTGGAAAATGGCTTGATGACGGCGTTCAAGCGCCACACTTTCGGGGAAACTCGGTATGTCTGGAAATGAGCTGGTCATGGGGGTTGATTTGTGGGTGAAAGCTTAGAGTTGCGAGTTCAGATTGAACGGAGTAACGGACTTTAGAGAGGTGAGAGTTATCCGCAGACGCAGCACGAAGGGCATTGGGTGCAGGTTGTTTCTGGTTCGCGTTTCTCGGAGGATTCAGCCGTTTCGGCCCCGGATTCAGGGAGGGGATTGGGCTCGCGCCAGACTTTTCCATTCCAGCTTTTCATGACAAACTTATCCTCTTCGCGGCCGATGGCGTAATTCGGCGAGACGGGGATTTTCCCGTATGGGGTATCGACGACGAATTTCGGGACGGCCAGCCCGGAGGTGAATCCCTGCAGCTGCCGGATAATCTCACGTCCGCATTCGATCGGCGTTCGCAGATGCCGCGTCCCGCTGAGAATCTGGCACTGGTAAATGTAGTACGGTCGCACCCTGACGCCCATCAGTTTCTGGCAGAGATCTTTCATGACCTCGGCGTTATCGTTAATACCTTTGAGGAGGACCGACTGGTTACCAAGCGGAATGCCGGCACCGGCCAGTCGCGCACAGGCCTTTTCGGCTTCAGGCGTGATTTCCTTCGGATGGTTGAACTGTGTGTTCAGATAGAGCGGATGGAAATTCTCCAGCATATCGCAGAGTTCAGGCGTGATCCGTTGTGGAAGCGTGCAGGGAGTCCGGGAGCCGATTCTCAGGACCTCAACGTGGTCGATAGCGCGAAGATCTTCGAGAAGGTGCGCCACCCGGTCGTCGGACATCAGCAGCGGGTCGCCGCCGGTCAGCAGAACGTCCCGGATATCCGGATCATTGCGGATGTAATCGATACCTTCCTGGATTTTCTCGTCCGAGAAATTTACGTCCGGTTTTCCGACCATCCGTTCTTTCCGCAGGCAATGCCGGCAGTAGACGGGGCATCGGTTTCCGACGCAGAACGCGACGCGGTCGGGGTAGACCCTAATGACGAGTTCGACAGGTGAATGTTTACCTTCTTCGAGCGGATCGGGCACGCCGAGTTCGTCGCGCAGTTCTTCGACGGCCGGGATAGCCTGGCGTCGGATGGGGCAGTCGGGATCGTGGGGGTCCATCAGGCCGGCGTAGTATGGGGTGATACTCCAGGTGAACTCCTCGCTGGCGGCCCGGATGTCGGCCTTTTCCTGTTGTGAAAGTGAGACATACTGTTCGAGATCGGGAATCGTGGTAATTCGGTTTTGCAGTTGCCAGTGCCAGTCTTTGGGGTCATTCATGAAGGTATCCTTTCGGTTTTTGGCATGTTGCGTTCGGCGGCCAGCGATACAATTTGGCCGATCAGCGTATTGTAACGAATGCCGCCTGCCTCGGCCTGGTGGGGGTAGATACTGAAATCGGGATTCAGGCCCGGCAGGGGATTGATTTCCAGGAAAGTGGGGTGACCCTCGGCGTCGATTTTAAGATCAACCCGCGCCAGGTCGCGGCAATCGAAGGCGCAGAACGATCTGCGTGCCATGCGGATGAGTCTCCGCGTCAGATTCGGGGAAATGTCAGCGGGACAGATGAGCTTTTTCTTGTGTTGGTTCTTATGTTCGTACGAATAAAAACTGCCCTCACACTTCACTTCGATGATCGGCAGTGTTTTGGGATTTCCATTTCCAAGGAATCCGACGCAGTATTCGGGGCCGGGTGCAAATTCTTCGACCAGGCATGGCTGATCATATTCTTCCAGCACCCACGTCACTTGATTTTCAAGTTCCTCCGGATCGTTCACGCGGGAGGAGAAACGGATGCCCATGCTTGAGCCTTCTCCGACGGGTTTGACGAACAATGGGAACTCGAGTTGGGAGTTCGAAAGCTGGTCGAGACGCGAAACTCGCCGGAAATTGGGGGTCCGCACTCCGCGCCCACGGACAATTTCTTTTGCGCGGGCTTTATCGAGTGTAAGAGAGAGAGTGAGGCCATCCGAACCGGTATAAGGAATGGCCAGATGGTCGAGCCAGGAGGGTACAATGGCTTCGCGCGTTCGTCCCCGGATCCCTTCAGCGATATTGAAGACGAGATCAGGGTCGAGTTGCTGGATCTCTCGGGGGAAGTCGCGTGTCAGACGGAGCACGTCAACCTCGTGGCCGTTGTCAGCGAGGGCATCTGTGAGGGCGCGGATGGTGCTCTTGGCGTCGTGTTCAGCGCCGATATCTTCCGGCAGATGGCCCTTTACCTCGGAGCTGGCAGGGGCGTCACATGTCAGTACAATTTTCACGGGGACTTTGCGCTCAATTAAGGGGATAGTGAGAAAAACCAGTATATCCGAACATAGGCAGGACGCAAAATGGAAGGGCGGATGAGGGCGGTTAAGAGTTGAGAATGTCGTTTTCCCGTTTACTCTCACCTCTAAACTCTCAACTGCCGTTCTCGCAGTAACCGAGCAAGCATTCTCGTCCGGATAGACTTGATTTCCCCGGGTGTGATCAGAATTCCAATTGCGACAGCATCACGGTTCGTCGGTGCAGTGTGGCCACATGATGATGCCGCCGTCCATGACTTTGACATTTTCGAACCCGTTGGCCTGGAGTATGATGGCGGCTTCGTAGGCGGAGAGGGACACGCCTGAGAAGACAATGATTTCTTTTTCGCGCGGGAGTTCACCGAGTCGGCCTCTGAGGGCTGCCAGGGGGATATGCGTGCTGCCATCGATGCTGGCTTCATTCAGTTCGCCGTGGGATCGGACATCCAGAAGCATTATATCTTCGCCCCGCTCGAGTTTTTCTTTCACTTTGCAGGCCGAAATACCCGCCATATAGCCTTCGAGTTTGTTTTTTGCCACGTTACAGGCTGTGTGGAGGTTGTCGAGAGCTTCGGAATAGGAGGGAGCGTAGCAGAGGTCGAGTTTGGATATCGAATCGATGTCGAGTTTCCCGGTCATTGCTGCGACAGCTACGTCGACCCGTTTGGCGGCTTCACCGGGGCCGACGATTTGGATACCGATAAGCTCTTTGGATTTGCAATCGACGATTAATTTGGTGATGATCATGGCGGCGTGAGGCATGAAATGTGCCCGGTCGAGCCCGGGTGTGATCGCGATCACAAGATCGTGTCTCTGATCCCTGGCTTCTTTTTCCGTCAGGCCGGCTCTGGCCACGGTATAGTCGAAGACTTTGCAAACTGTTGTGCCAGTGATACCGGGAAACGATTCTTCTCCCCCGCAGATATTGATGGCCGCGACTCGTCCTTGTTTATTGGCAGTAGACCCGCGAGGAACGTAGGCCGGTTCGTTGTTGAGGAGATTACGTGCTTCGACGCAGTCACCGGCGGCGAATATGGCCGGGTCTGAGGTGCACATCCCGTCATCGACTTTGATAGCTCCGGTTTCACCCAGTTCCAACCCGGCATCGCTGGCAAGTTTAACATTCGGCCGTACTCCAACCCCCATAATGGCCATATCGGCCGGATAATTGCCGTCTTCCGTCACCACGCGTCGGATTTTTCCGTCCCCTTCAAAACCGGTGCCCCGGGTATTTAGCATGACCCGAACACCTTTGGTCTCGAAATGTCGGCGCAGCAATTCGGACATTTCGGGGTCAAGGATATCTTTCCTTCCC
>JAGXLK010000301.1 GCA_018334735.1 Planctomycetota bacterium
GAAAAAGGGGACCGACAGGCCATGCTCGCCCGCGCCCGTTTCGGTATGGATCGGCTCAATCGCTATGGGTCGTTGTATTACGCCGGCGGGAAGCGACCCCTTCAAGAAGAACTCAAGGATTACAACCCCTGGGAACTTGAAGACGACGAAGCGCTCACTCTTGTCGGGGGTCACATCCGGAAAGTGACGTTACCGGAACACTACGACGTGATGAAACTGCTTCGACTTGTTGCCAGCGATTATCGCGCCAGCGGCATCGCCGCCCAGTCGCAATACGGGCTCGGACTCTATTATCAGACACGCCAGCAGTACGTCCCTGCTCTCGCCGAATACGACAAGCTGAAGGAAGAATTTCCCCAGAGCAATTGGACGAATAACGCCCAAAGACAAATCGACCGTATCAAAGCCACGCAAATACGGCTCAGCCAGACAGGTGTGCAGCTCCCCGAAAAACCGGCCGAAATCCAGGTCACGTATCGGAATGCGGACCGGGTCTGGTTCGTCGCGCGCAAAATTGACCTCAAAGGGTTCCTCGAACATATTCGCGAAAACGTTATCGACGATAACCGGAAGCGCTCCTGGCAGTGGTCTCTAAGGCGCTGGCACAACTATTTTATGCGCAGTCGGGCCAGGCGCTACAGCGATCATTGGATTTACAAGAGTGCCGCCGACCATCTCGGGGAAGAGGTCGCCCGCTGGTCCGACAAAATCAAAGATGACGGAACGCATCGCTACTCCCATGCCAACCTGCAGTCCCCCCTCAAAGATGCCGGTGCGTATCTGGTCTACGCTTATGACAGCAATCCTCCAAAAGACGCGGCCAAAACGAGCGGGATGAACCTCCTGACCCTGGGGGACAGCCGTGCTGTCGTTGTCCTGACCGACCTTGCCATCGTCGAGAAAAAGACTTCGGACGGAAAACTCTATTACATCGCCGATGCCGCAGGCGGACAGCCGGTTCCCCAGGCGAACGTTAATGTCATGGAAGTGTGGAGCGAACGACAAAAACGCCAGACGAAATATTACAAGAAGCAGCACGAGCTTACGACCAACACGGAAGGAATGACATTCCTGACGTCCAAGAAAAAAGAGCAAACCGAATTCGGCCCGGATCAAAGCGTCCAGCAGATGCGTTCCAGAAGTTATGCCCACCTTCTGGTCAGCGCCGGGACAAACCGGCTCGCCTGGACGGGAATGCGCTACTACCATCGTTACCATCCTTCCCGCATGCGGAGCGGGCGTTTCGCCTACGTCATAACCGATCGGCCGGTCTACCGTCCCGAACAGACGGTCAATTTCAAAATCTGGATGCGCCAGATGCACAACGGTCAGCTGCAGAACACGCCGAATCACCAGATCAGCATCACCATCTACGATCCCAAAGGCAACAAAATACATAATGAGTCCGGTCGCACCGATCAATACGGGGGGTACGACGGCAAGTTCACGCTGGAAGAAGAGCCTCGACTTGGCGTCTATCGGATTTACATCCACGGGCGCCGCTACGTCGGCGGACAGAATTTCCGGGTCGAAGAATACAAAAAACCCGAATTTGAAGTTACCGTGGAACCGGGCACGAAACATGCCAAACTCGGCGAAAAAATCAAAGCGCAAATCAAAGCCGAATACTATTTCGGCGCGCCGGTTACGGATGCGACCGTCAAATATCGCATCTTCCGAGAAGAATATACCCATCGCAACTATCCGCATGGATACTGGGATTGGCTCTATGGACCGGGCTACGGTTACGCCTGGTACGATTACGAATGGTTCCCCTGGTGGCGGAAAGTGCGCGGGTGCTGGGCTCCGCCTCACTGGTGGTGGAACCATTACGGTTACTCCCGCCCCAATCCGGTGCGAGAGCTCGTCAAACAGGGTCAGGGACACATCGGACCCGATGGCACACTTGATGTCGAAATCGATACCGGCCCTGCCCTGCGGCAACACGGCGATCTGGACCACCGCTACGTCATCAAAGCCGAAGTGCGCGACGCCAGCCGCCGCGTCATCACCGGTGAGGGATCCGTCAAGGTCACGCGTCAGGCCTACTACGCCTACGTGAACGCCGACGGAGGCTGGTACCGTCCCGGCGAAGAAATGCAGGTCACAGTCCGGTGCCTCACCCCCGGGAACGAACCCGTCCAGACCGAAGGCGTTGTCACCGTGAGCCGGGTGGTCCTCGGCGGACCCAATAACGCAAAAATTAAGGAAGAAGAACTTAAACGCTGGAAAGCCGAAACCGACAAACGCGGGATCCTGAAATTCCGCCTGCGTCACGAACGCAGCGACCAGCTCAAAATAAAGTTTCAGGCCCCCGATAAATGGGGCGGTTCCGTTGAAGGTTACGGACTCGTATGGGTCTGCGGACGCGACTTTGACGGAAAACTGTATCGATTCAATAATCTGGAACTCATCACCGACAAACGAACGTATCAGCCCGGCGAAACCTGCCATCTGATGATTAACACCCGTCACAAAGACTCATACGTGATTTTCGCCGACGAAGTCGACAATAATCACCTGGTATCCTGGGATCTGCTTCACCTGCCAGATGGCCACAAAGTCCTCGAAATCCCGATCAAAAAGGAACACGAACCAAACTTCTTCCTTGAAGCCACGACAGTCGCCGGCACACGGGTGCATCAACAGGCGAAACGAATCTGCGTGCCGCCCGAGAAAAAGGTCGTTAAAGTTAACGTTAAATCCGATAAGCCAGAATATCGTCCGGGTGAAAAGGCAAAAATACACATCGAAGCGAAAGATCTGAATGATAATCCAGTGAACGCTCAGGTTTGTCTCACCGCATTTGACAAATCCGTCCTGTATATCCAGCCTGAGTATACGCCGGAGATCAAGAAATTCTTCCACGGGAATCTCCGACACCACAGTCTTCAGATGCGGACGAACCTGCTCGAGCAATTCAGCGCAGTCGGGTCGGTCAGTCGCCCGTTCCAGTATATTCATCCCACACCGCCGGAATGGAACGGAATCTGGGGAACGCGTCTGGGCGACTGGCGCACGGTACAGCCAGGCGCGCTGCAGCAACTTGAAGCGGGCGCCGGAGGCGCTGTCAACGGTGCATTGGGTCACAGTTACGCACGAAAAGGAGGCCGAGGTCGCCTGGCAAGAGAAGCTACAGCTGATAGCGTAGCTGCTGCACCGGCAGGCGCTGAAATGGAAAAGAAAGCGAAGCGCAGTGACAAAGATGAAGAAGCAGGGGCTTCGGAGAAATCGTTCGCAGAAGCCGAAGTCCGCAAACAGTTCGCCGATACCGCGATCTGGCTCACCGACGTGCAGACCGGCCAGGACGGAAAAGCGTCCGTCACGGTGGACATGCCGGAGAATCTCACCACCTGGAAGATCAATAGCTGGGCCATGACCCAAAAGACACGTGTCGGACAGGCCTCCACTCAGGCCATCACCACCAAAAACCTGATCGTCCGCCTTCAGGCCCCTCGCTTTTTCCTTGAATACGATGAGGTGGTCATCAGCGCCAACGTCCATAATTACCTGGGCGAGGACAAAACGGCCCGAGTCACTCTCGATGTGCCTGAGAAGTTCCTACAAATGATGGAAGGCTATAAAGCCCAACGAACCGTGCAAGTCCCCGCTGACGGCGAAAAGCGGGTCGACTGGCGCGTGAAAGTACTCAAAGAGGGCACAGCGAAAATCACCGTCAAAGCCCTCACCGACGAAGAGTCGGATGCCATGCAGATGACCTTCCCGGTGCTCGTCCACGGAATGACAAAACAGGTCGCAAAGACCGGTTCCATGCGCCCGCATGAAAAACAGGCCACCCACACAATCACCCTCAATGTGCCGGAAAAACGTCGTCCGGAACTCACGCATCTGGAGATCCAGTACGCCCCGAGTCTGGTCGGCGCTATGCTCGACGCCCTGCCCTACTGTCTCGACTACCCCTACGGCTGCACCGAGCAGACCATGAGCCGTTTCCTCCCTGCCGTTCTGACACTGAAAACGCTCCAGAATATGGGTATAAACCTCGAGAAGGTCAGGAAGGCTCGCGGCCGGATGGACGAAATTCGCCGCATTGAAGAGGGAGAAAATATCAAAATATACGGTTCCTACGCCGAGAACCCCGTCTTCGATTCCAAGAAAATGAACAAAATCATCAAAAAAGGTCTCAAGCGCATCGCCGACATGCAACACGGCGACGGCGGTTGGGCCTGGTGGAAACGCGGTGATTCCAGCGGTTACCTCACCAGCTACGTCACCTATTCCCTGCTGGAAGCGCAGAAGGCGGATGTCAAAGTGGACCAGAATATGCTGCGCCGGGGTCTTCAATTCCTGAAACGGTGGGAAGAGGGAGAAATGCGGAAAAACTGGTGGAGCCCGCACGCCCGCCACGCGTTCGCCTGCTACGTGCTGTCACAGAAAAAGATGCGGCCCAAAATCAAACCCGGGAAGAAAGACGACCGACCCGGTGACGGTCTGGACCGCCTCTACAAAGGCCGCGACAAACTCAATCTGTACGGAAAAGCCCTGCTCTCAATGGCCCTCGCCAATCTGGACGATACGAAGCGGGCGGAAACTGTGCTGCAAAACATCATGCAATACAGGGAGGAAAACAAAGAGACTGAGATGGTCTGGTTCCGCACGCCCGACCGTGGCTGGTGGTATTGGTGGAACAACGATATCGAAACCAATGCCTGGATCCTCCGTGCCATCATCCGCCTCCAACCAAAGAGCGATGATGCACCCAAACTCGTCAAATGGCTCCTCGAAAACCCT
>JAGXLK010000302.1 GCA_018334735.1 Planctomycetota bacterium
CAGCGAAGAACAGCTTGATACAGTGGACATTGCTGGCCTGAGAGCAGATATGGGTATGATGGAGCGTGTGGGAAAGAATCCGTTATTGTTTAAGGCGGTTCCGCTCAGTCTCAACATCGATTTTCTGGCAGAGCATTGTCCGAAAGCTAAATTCATTTACCTTGAAAGGGATCTTCTGTATATAGCGCAATCCACGTACCAGGCAAGAATGGACCGATACGGCGATGCGAGGCAATGGTGGTCGTTGAAACCTGCTGAATATGAACAACTCAGACAGAAAAAGCCTCTGCAGCAGATAGTCGGCCAGATCCATTGTTGTTCGCGACGCCTGTTGCACTGCCTCGAAAAGATCCCACCGGAAAAAAGACTGCATTTGACATACAAAGGCCTGTGTGAATCCCCGCGACAAAAGCTTGAATGCATCGCCGAATTTATGGGGCGAACGTGCGACAACAATGCAGTGCCCGAATCGTTCAGTCACCGTAATGTTAGGCAGTTGGACACCGACCTCTTTTGCAAACTTCAGGGATATTTTGATGGCGACGAGTTCCAAACTTAATCTGATGCTTTTATTTCTGAGATAACACTGTCTATGGATGATCAAGTGTTTTTCACTTTCGATTTTGATTGGGCATCGGACGAAGTATTGTCTTTTACTTTGGAAGTTCTAGAAGAGTCCGGAGTAGATCAAGCAACATTTTTCGTCACCCACAAAACGCCGCTTTTGAGTAACATACGGGATGCGGGATATGAGTTAGGCATTCATCCCAATATGCTCTCCATTCTTCGGAGCAAAGAAGAACGGAGCCCTCGTCAACTGGTTGAAGATCTGAAAGAGATCGTGCCGACAGCGACTTCGGTCCGCAGTCATGGTTTGGTTCGCAGCAGTTCGCTATCCTCTCTCTATAGAGACATGGGTTTTACGCATGAATGCAACTCGCTGATTCCCGTATGTAATAACATCACAACTAAACCGTATGAATTCCCGACCGGTCTTCTGCACATACCTCATTGTTGGGGCGATTCGTGGCAGCTTAGTGCCGATAAATGGTTTTCCCCTGATAAACTTCTTCGTCGCGAGGGTCTGAACGTGCTCCTGTTTCATCCCATCCATTTATTTATCAACACCCATAGCGAAAGCCATTATCAAAAAGCCAAACAAAACACAGGGAACCATGCCAAACTGGCAACGCATGTGAATCACAAGCATTTTGGAATAAGAGACTACCTTAGAAATTGCGCAAAAACAGTGCAAGAAAAGGGACTTGAAATGGGACGCGTTTGCGATATTGTCCCCAGTAAAAGAAACGAGACTACAAATGGTGACAGGAGCCCATTCGTATGAGAATTGGGATTATTGGAAGAACGAGAAAATTATATCGTGCAGCCCAGTTACTCATTGATGCCGGACACGCGATTCCGCTGATCGTAAGTGCTAAAGCAGCTCCGGAATATTACGTCGATAGCTCGGATTTTGAAAGCCTGGCGAAACAGCTCAGTGCTGAATTTATTCATACGGCTCACATACATCAGCATTTGGATTTGATCACAAAATGTGGCCCCTTAGATGTTGCTGTCAGCGTGAATTACCCCGGCATCATTCCTCAAAACGTGATCGATTGTTTCAATCTGGGAATTCTGAATGCCCACGGTGGAGACCTGCCCCGTTATAGAGGAAACGCCTGCCAGGCGTGGGCGATATTGAATGGAGAGGACCGTATTGGGCTCTGCGTGCATAAAATGGTGGGCGGTGAACTCGACAGCGGCGATATCATTGTACGTGACTATCTGCCGATCGACATTAACACACGCATCGGACGCGTCTGGGAATGGTTTGAAAAGCGGATCCCCCAGATGTTCCTTTCGGCGGTGAGTAAGCTCGGTGAAGATCCAGACTATATTCTGGAGTCGCAGAGCAGTGATCCAGCCGACGCTTTGCGCTGCTATCCCCGGCGTCCGGAGGATGGCCGTATCGACTGGACATCGTCCAATGAGGAAATACTCCGCCTCATCAATGCGTCATCGGAACCATACAGGGGAGCATTTTGTTCCTACAAAGGCAAAAAAATGGTGATATGGCGGGGCAGCTTGCCCACCCAGGACCGCGAGAATTACTGTGCTATCCCCGGGCAGGTGTCTTCGAGTGATGGTGAAGGCGGTGCGGTAACAATTATCACCGGCGACGGAAAACTCATTATCACCGATGCAGAATATGATGGAGACCGCGACAATCCTGCCAAATTCATTTCAAGCATGAGGGATAGACTCCAATGACTCAGCAAGCCTTTGCGGACTTCACAACCTCAAACTATCGCCGATTGCTTGGTATGGCCCGCGATGTGTATCGGTTCGTTCAGTTCGACGATGAAAAACCCGACGAAAATGCAGTGCTGTGGAGGCATGACATCGATTTCTCGGTTAACCGCGCCCTGAAACTCGCCCGTATAGAACAGGGCATGGACATCACCTCCACCTACTTTGTTCAAATCGGGACCATGTTCTACAACGTATTTGAAGAAGAGATGAGAACTAAGCTCCTCCAGATTCTCGACATGGGTCACACTGTCGGCCTGCATTTCAACCCGGGCCTGTACAAGCCTGAGGAAGTCGTTGATGGCTTTATGTTCGAGAAAGAAATCCTCAGACATGTACTTGATGCGGGCATTCAGGTTTTTTCCCTGCATAATCCAGATCAACTTTCCGCCTCGGTGGATTTGAGCGGTCAGACCGGCCTTATCAATGCGTATGATTTTACCGATGATGCGGGATGGGAGTACTGTTCTGACAGCAACGGTTACTGGCGATTTGATCCGCTTGAGGAGATATTAAAAACAGTTCCTCCGAATAATCTCCAGGTGCTGACACACCCGGCCTGGTGGCAAGACGAACCTATGCCTCCTCGAGCCCGGATCAAAAGATGCGCTGAAGGGCGAGCTGCTGCGACTATGTCCTCATACGACAAAAAACTACGGTCGTTTGGACGAAAAAACGTGGGGAAGTGAAAATGACAGATGATCATGCTATTGCCGCAAAACACAATATCAACCAGTATGAGCAGTCCATGACAGTTTTGTGTGGCCGCCAACCGTATGTTGTTGTCAAAAGCCAGGACCAGATCCAGCGACGCAAACGAATGTTGGAAGGACGCGACAAGGGGCGGTTCGGACGTGTGAAGCCCAGGCCGGTGGGCTCGGGGTTACTTGTCACAGGCCGCCTTGAGAAGGGCGAGTTTCAGGTTGAGAAACAAGCCGAGTTCGACGAACCCCGGCATCTTCATATCCTTCCGGACGGTGGATTACTGATGACCGAGATCGATCGTCTGCTGTTCCTCAATCCTGATACCTTTGCTGTGGACGATATCATTACCCATCCCTATTTCGCTTTTCTTCATACGATAGATGTATCAGCGGATGGCCGATATGGGCTCGTGGTGTCCTCCGGTTATGATGCCGTTTTCGAGGTTGATCTTTCTGCACGTGAGGTCGTCAGCGGGTGGTTTGCTTGGGAACACGGTTTCAACCCGGATGCAGACGGCGTGTGGCTGGCGGCCAGTCCGGAACGCGCCGAACAATACGAGCGGGAGGGCAAGGATGCATTATATGTTGATTGTGCAGATTATGGTCGACAGGGGCTGCTAACTGCAAGGCGCACGGCTCATCCCAATATGGCGGTGTACGACCCCTATGATGATGAGAGGTCTTTCCTCGTCTCCGCCGGACATGATGGCGGCATATATCGGGTGAATCGCGATGATCTGGAAACACAGAAAATGTACGAAGTCGGCGACCAGATGCCGCACGGGCTCAGGCCGTTTGAAGGAGGTTGGTGCATTACCAATACGGTGCGAGGGGAATGGTGGCTGCTGGACAGAGATTTCAACCTGCAGGAGGTCTATTCCGTGGCCGAGATGGGCGGAAAAGTTCCCGGAACCGAAGACGTGGAATGGGTCCAGCAGGCCGTGCCGGTGGGCGAAAACTATGTGCTGTTTCTTGATGCCAACCGTGGATTGATCGCCGTCGATCGCAAAAACAAAGAATACTCCATCTACCAGCCCGATCCGAACTGGTGCATACAGGATGCCCTTCCCTTCTGAGGGCCAATTTTATTGTGTTTTATGAGGTTACCCCCATCCATTATCTGCTATTCCGAGAGGTATTATCGTCGTGACTGCATTCGTTACTGTATTGCTTGTTGTAGCTGCCTTCGCTGGGCGTGTTGCGTTCTGCGTGGGTTCCGGTGATGGTTCCAGCGATGAATGGGTCTCTTTCTGGCGTATCCAGCATCTGCGCAACAAGAGGTGGATTGACTATCGGTTCCCGGATTCGGCGATTGAGGGCATCTGCGCGTATCCCCTCCTGCCCTACTGGATCATAAGCCGACTGTCGGAGAACTGGTGGGGCTTTGCGGGCAGGATTATCAATAGCACGTGGGACATCCTTACTGGGATCATGCTCTGGGGGATTGTCCACATACTGGTTCTCCGGGGCGTTCTCCCGGAGACCGTGGTGGCCGGAATCCCGTTCGAACTGGCGGTCCTGATGATCTTCCTGACTGCCCCAGCGCTGTTCCCCCCCATGTCCCGTCTGCGTACAATCAAAGGTAGGCCCATGGGACTGCTGCTCACCACCGTCTACTTCCTTCTTCTCGGATGGGGTATGGTGCAGGGGCCCATTGGGGTCGTCTTCTTGGCCATACCGATAGGGCTGCTGATAATCCTGAGCTCGCAGTTCCTTCTTTCCCC
>JAGXLK010000303.1 GCA_018334735.1 Planctomycetota bacterium
GGGTTAATCGAGAAGATTGATAACGGGGGCGTCGATCAAATTCAGTCAATGAGACTCGTCACGGAGGTCGACGGTAAAAAGACGACAATAGAGCCGTCGTCTCCCGAATTAAAGGATCAGGTCGAGGCATACGCGACGGTCTCTGGAACGGGATCGGGGCCGGGACTGAAACTTTCGGCAACCACGAAAGTCGAATTCGATGGATTCGCCCTGAGCAATCTGGAAATCGCTCCCGAAGGGGACGCAACGAAAGTCGATAAACTGTATCTCGAAGTCGTGCTACCGGAGGAGGAGGCGACGCATTATTGCACGACCGCCGGAGGCTGGGCGGCTGTTCATGATGTGACCCCCGAATACTGGTCGAGCCAGCAGACGTCGAGCGGGCTGCTGACGGGTGATTTCGTCCCGTATGTCTGGCTCACCAATTCCGACCGGGCGTTCGTTTGGGTCGCCGATAACGACAAAGGGTGGTTCACGGATGACGACAAATCGCATCCAACTCAGGAAATCATCCGAAAAGACGGCACCGTGACGCTTCGTGTGCATTTCATCGAAATTCCCACGAAACTGACCGAGCCCACGAGCATTGAATACGCGTATCAGACGTTCCCGTCGCGGCCTTTGCCGGACGGTTGGCGGTCGATTATCTGTTCCCAGCGCAAGAGCACGCTTCCTGACGCGCGGAACACGTATTTCTGGTTCGAAGGCGATTGGGCGGTGCTGTGGCCGTACTACTGCTCGCCGTATCCGTGGAGCATGGAAAAGAGCAAAAAGCAATTTAATCGTTTCCAAGACCGGCCGGATCATCGACCGATGGTCGGCTCAATTGCTCATGCGATTGCGCGGTACCGGGACTACGACGGATACAAGTTCCCCCGGTACGTGGTTGATTGGGGGAATACGCCGGGGATCCGGACAAACGGCAATTGCACGCAGGGAAATGGACCGATCGATTTTCGGGTGTATCATTACGAACGCTGGGTGAAGGAAGCCGGTTTCCGAGGGTTGTATGTGGATGAGAACTATATCGGGCCCACGAGTAATTTTCTGACCGGCTCTGCGTACATCCGACCCGATGGCAAACGCCAGCGGGGTTACGATTACATCGGGCTGCGCGAATACTTCAAACGCATGAAAGTAATGTTCCATCAGAACGGCGTTGCCCGGCCCAACCTGTGGCAGCATATTTCGTCGGGAGCGGCGTATTTCGCGTGGTTTGGCGATATCTTCTTCGAAGGAGAGAACGTCGAACCCTCCGATCTTGAATACGATTATTTCAAAGTGCTGCCGGCCGGACGGATGCGCGCGATTGCCTCGGCTAAATGTGCCGGTGGCGCGATGACGATGATGTGCCAGTCGCAGCGGCATTCGACGGTCCATGAGCCCAAACACACCCATCAGTTTGTCGGATGGGTTATGGCCCACGACATCGTTCCGGAACAGGTCCGCTGGTACAACATTATGGCGCAGGAGGCGAGATTTTACCGCGGAGATGTCGAGTTTGTCGGATATTGGAAAGAGAATAATCCGGTAAAAGTGCCCACGGACGGATGCATTGCATCGGCCCATAAGTCAGCCGGGCGCGCCGTCGTGTGGGTTGTGAACAGATCCCGCGAGGACAAACAGGTCGAGCTGGAAATCAATTATGGTGCTCTTGGACTCAAACCGGGCGACCTGATGGCCGTGGATGCCGAAACGGGCGAGGCTCTGAAGCTCAGCAATCGGGGGACGTCGATTGCTGTCTTGAAACGGGATTTCAAAGCGTTCCATTTGGTCAAAAAGCCCGCCCAAAAGGATCTGCGTTTTGAAGCGGCTTTCACAGAAGGCCCCCAGCGGGCCGATTTTGCGGTGGGATCAAGCCGTTTGTTGTCGGCGGCTCGAGGGGGAGGAAAGCTGCAATCCGTGAAGGGTTCGGAGGGCAAAGGCGTTTCCACACCCGCGCAGATGTGGGCGCATCTGAATCTGCAGGGCCAGCAGGGACGTTTGAGCTTTGATGCGAAGCTGAAATCCAACCGGCGCGGACAGATCGTGAGCCTCGGAACAGTCTCAGTCTCTTATGTCGGGGAGGGCAAAATGGCTCTCGTAAGTAATCGCAATTCCATCGACAGCATCTACCGCGGCCGCGTCAGACGGGGTAAAGATAAGAAGAAGATTGATCGGAAGGCTTTCGCGGCTCCGGAAGACGGATGGCACGAACTGGAGCTGAGCTGGTCCGATGGGAAAGTGAACCTGAAAATTGATGGGAAGTCTGTGGCGGAGGCAGAACTCGTTGGCGATTGGATGGGACGTGTCGCGCCGCGCGGACCGGATATCCGAACCGTGCCGTCGGTCGTTTTCGGCGGCCGCCGCAACGGTTGCATCGCGGTTGATAACATTCGTTGCTATGGCTCCGAGAAATGATTGTAATTCTTAAAAAAGTACTCGTGCCCGCTTGTCAGTGCCGATTGGAGGCAACGTTGGCCCGTTAATAGCGGCGGCCTGGCAGTGGACGGGGTATGCTTGTTTTGCTGGGCATGCGGCACCTGACATAACACGTCGGTCTGTAACTCCCCGAGGTGCTCAACTTTGCCCTTCGCGGGCACCGAACGCGAAAATCGGAGGCGATGACGCGGATGGCTATCCGGGCAAGCTCACGTCCGTGCCGCCTTTTTTGAGACTTATTTCGGCGGCTTCCAAAAAGCCCATAATCTCCACGGTTTCGTCGAGATCAATGGGTGCCTCACCCGTTTGGAAAAAAGGTACCACCTGTTTCATGAGCATCGCGTAATAGGGCGGTTCCCCCGCAGCGACGCGTTGTTCGACTCCTTCGTCATGAAATAGAGTGCAACCGTACGCCTTTTGTCCTTCTTTTTTGCCCAGAACAGTTCCGATCCGCCCGTCGTCCCAGGTTCCTATCAGAAGGTCGGCCTGGTCGGTTTGATGAGCTTTAACTGACACGCAACCTTTTCCCATGAAGGAAAACAAAATGTCGGCGGTGTGGACGGCATACCAGAAGTAGGTGGGATAATCGTCGCTGATACTCATCCCGCCAAAAGCCTGGCAGTTTTCTACTCCATTTTCTGGCATTGGCTTGTTCGCAATCCCGGCTGCAAAACGCAGGGCGGATGCAGACATAACAGGGGTATTATTTTCAGCGGCGAGTTCGGCAATCCGACAGGCGTCGTTGTGGGAACATGTTAACGGTTTGTCAATGAAAACGGGTTTGCCATGCGACGCCAGGATTTCGAATTGTTCCAAATGCTGCCTCCCATCGACGCTTTCCAGAAAAAAAGCGTCGGACCGTTCGGCAAGTTCTTCGATTGAATCACAAAGATCAATGTCGTGGTGTTCATGAAGGGCTCGGGTAAATTTGTCAACACGGTCGCGGCTGGCCGCGCAAAGATCACTTCCACCGGGATACGCGGCAACAACTGTGACGCCATCGACATGGTGCGGATTGTCAACATCATTTAGAATTTGAACGAATGCCTCACAATGCGAAGTGTCCAGACCGATCATGCCGGCTTTAATTGTTTCCATGATATTTCTCCTGCCGAAAGAGGTGGACTGCTAAGATTCCTGAAAGGCTGCAGGAGAAGTTATCACCTGAAATTCAAAAGCGCAAACGAAATGGAAAACGGGCGGGTTGTTGCTTCAGAGAGGGTGTGAGCGGTTTGCAGTAACAAACGTCTTGTAATTTGACGATAATGTGTTCAAATTATCCGTGAGATCCAGGCGAGTAATGGAAAAATTGCTCTGCAATGGTGTACATTTTGCAGGAGGAAAGAGGATGTTTAAGATTGGCTGTCAGACGATCACGTTCGGTGGTAATCAAAACGAAAATTTCCCGCAGGTTTTTGAAAGCGTCAAACAAGCCGGATACTCCGGGGTGGAAATTGGGTTCCGACATATCCAGAACACACCCAGGGAACATTTTAACAAGATGTTGGAGACGGCGGGACTTCAGTTGCTCGGTACACACCTCGGCGGGAATCTCGAAGATCCGGCTCAGGCCGAAGGGGAGAAGGAAATTCTGGACGACGTTCTTGATTATCTTGAGCCCCTTGGCACAGAACTGATTATGTATTCTGGCCTGCGTTACGAAAGCGATGACCAGCTGGACAATGAGCTGGGAATGCTCAATCGCGCCGCCGCGAAGTGCCGGGAGCGGGACGTTCACCTGCTTTATCACAACCATAATTGGGAATTCCAGAACGACGCGAAAGTGATCGAGGCGCTTCTGGAAGACGGCAGTGAGGAACTGGGGTTCTGCCCGGACATCGGGTGGGTGATGAAAGGTGGATGGGAGATAACAGAATTCCTGGGAAGAGCTGGCGACAGGGTGAAGGCGCTGCATTTCAAAGATTTTGCGACGGATGGTGACGGTGTCGATACGGTCATTCTCGGCCGGGGGATTGCGCCCCTCGAGGAAGCGGCTGACTGGGCAAAAGCAAACATGGAAGGGGGTTGGATGATTGCTGAGCAGGATAAGGCGGCGGTCGAGCCAGCGGAAGCGGTTCGGCAGAACGCCGAATTTTTAAAAACTCTTTTTCCGACCAGCTGAGACAAGAAGTTGCATGCTGCATACAGCATTAAAAGCTCACGCTGGCCCATAAGTGCGGTTTGAGGTGAAATTTGGGGGGCGGTGTTGTCAGCCAGAAGAAAAGGAGATGGAATCCATGGATAGGGTCAGAGCGCAGAGCCATGGATTCAAGTCAATGGGTAAATTGTCGTGGGTTCGCGGGGACGGCTTTACTTTG
>JAGXLK010000304.1 GCA_018334735.1 Planctomycetota bacterium
AAAGGAGAAACTCGAGGACCTTATTGGCGACTTGATGGCCGAAGAAGACGAACTCAGCCAGGAAGCAGAAGATGCAAACGCCAACAGTCTCTCAAGTATGGATAAAGGTATTGGCTGGGACACCGCCGACGGACCGCTCGCCAATATGAGCGCTAAGGGTGTAACAGGAAATAAGCTTCCCAATGAGAATAACGTCGGCGGCCGCAGCGGCGAAGGCCGCACAGGGATGTCGAGCGGCCAGATGGTCGAAGATACGGCAACCGGGAAAGGCGGTCGTAAAACACCTACCCGCAAAACTCCCGATCCTTTCGAGGCCGGCCACGTGAAAGATACTGCGCCCGAACCTCCTACTGGAGCCACCGGCGGGGGGAAGGCCAGCGGCTGGGGTCGAAAGGGTTTTCAGGGCCAGGCCCCACCACAGGCTAAAAAAATGAAACGAATGGCCCGGCAACAAAAACAGCTTATCGACAAGGCCCAGCGTCTGAAAAGGGAACTTGAGAAACGCCATTACCCAACCGGCAAACTCACTGATAGTATTGGCCTCATGAAACAGCTCCACGAAGATATGGAGTTGGGGGAACATATTCCCAATGCGTCCAAAAAACGCCGTGTCCTTCTGAAAGGTCTGGCCGAGACGAAGGAGCTTATGCAAAAGCAAAAACAGCTGCGACGTGATCGTTCGGCTTTGATCCCTGAAGAAATTCGCGACGAGATTGCCTCGTCGGAACGGGACGAAGTTCCCCGGGAGTACAAGCCGCTCGTCGATAATTATTTCCGTTCATTAGCAGAGAATGCGGCAAAATAAAGGGAGGCTGACATGATTCATAAAGTCAATTATAGCGTGTTCGTTTTCCTGTTGCTTGCCATGGCAGCTACAGTGCTCTCCGCTGAAGCTGAAAAAAAGAAAAACACTGATGCGGGAGAAAAAAATAAGGATGAGTTCAAGGTGGTTAAGCCTCAATGGCTCCCGCAGCTGCCAGAACAAAATATCCCTGTCGCGCGCGGCCAAACAATGTGGGTCTGTCAGGATTGTGGTGAAATCCGAACCACAAAACAGATGAGCAAAGAAAGCGACGCAAAACTTGCAAGTGGAAAATACAAGTGCCCCAATTGCGGTTCGAACAATTTTCGCAAAATGCCCCGTTCTGTCGCTGCTTTGCGTTTCAAACCCATCAGCAAAAATCTCATTGCTAATCACAGCTTCGAAAAAGGACGCTGGTGGCCTTACAAATGGGAACCAGTCGACAGGCTCGGCAGTTTCTGGGTAAAAGGCGGTTCCCACGGCAAAAGATGCATAAAGATGGATACCCGAATCTCCGAGAAACAATGGTTGCCTTTCAACGGTAAAATCATTACCAATATCCGAAAACTGCAGGAACGCTTAAACTGGCGTGCGCAATATGTGCTCAAAAAATGTCCGCTTCCTGATCCTCCGAAACCTCAATTTACTTCTCCCCCCCACTACGATGCTGTTGGGGGACTCCACGGTATCCATTACAAAGGTCCCTTTATCCGGCACCGAAAAGGAGCTATTTATCGAGTAACTGTCGATGCCCGCGTCAAACAACAGGGAGGAGCAAAAGTTTTCGTAAAAGGGTTCATCGATCAGAAGATGAAAACCACTGAAGGCATCCAGGTCATCAAAAGGAATGCTTACCGAGCACCTATGGGACTGCACGGACTGGGGCGGAAATGGAAACGTTTCTCCCGAATTCTCCATCCCGCAAAATCACGATCGACCGTCGATGGCAAACGACTCGAGCCGCAATGGATTCAAGTCCAGCTTTACTCGTATTGGCCCGTCGGCGTCTACTACTGGGACAACGTTAGACTCGAAATCATTGGCTTCGAAAAAGAAGAGTTCGACAACTTCAGCAAACATAAAAAAATAGAAGTAGAACGGGAAAGCCCAAAACGTATGGAAGACGATTTTCCCGTTTTCTAAAAATTTCCCCGGGTGGGCAGATTATCCAGCAAATGTGCGCGCCCCCTCGCTTTGTTGAAATGTTCATACCATGAAAACAAAAGGTAAAGGCCTTACCCCTCTCAGTATTTTTGCGCTTTTTTTTGTGTCCGTGGCCATATTGCCACATGTATGCGGTCAAACAAAATGGGTGGATAAATCATGGGCCTATCGCAAACTCGTCCGGGTCCCCAACAAAGGCGGACCCTACCGAATCTGGTTATTCACCGGGAAAAGAGCCAGGCCTCGAGGGCAGGATATCCGGGTGACAGACCGGGACGGGAAAGGAGTCCCCCATACGATACTTCATTCCGAGCAGAACGTTCGGCATCTTGTGGTTTTTGGAAAAAAAAGTTCCGGCGAAAAGGAAAAAAAAGAAAAGACAACTCTTTATTCCGTATATTTCGGAAACCGCTCAGCCCGTACTGCAGGCAAGTATAATTTCCGTGCAGGACTTACCCTCGAAACGCGCGCTCTGCCGAAAGCTGCAACGTTTGGGACATGGAAACAGGCATCTCAAACGCTTCGTGAAGGAACAAAAGTCTATGGCAAAGATTTCTGGCATCATTTCAACGATGCTTACAATCCTTTTGGACCTCAAAGCAATTATATCATTATCTACGACGGTTATATAAACTGTCCGAAATCAGGTGAGTATCACTTTGTAGCCATCAGTCAGGACCCCTCTTATCTCCATGTCGATGGACAGTTGATTTCGCAATGGCCGCCTAAAAAGAAAAATCCTTATGCGCGCAAAGGGCAACACGGAGCCCCCATTCGTCTCGATTCCGGTCCCCATCATATACGCTATGTGGCTTTCATCAGCGGGCATGCGAAACCTTGCGCTCTATATTGGGTTTTACCCGGAACCGAGAAACAACCCGTTGTTGAAGGAGGGCCAATGGGATACCGCTACCGGCGCCTGTCACCCAAGCACATTATTCCTGTCCCGGCGGCTACAGAAGCCATTTGTCAAAGCATTAAGAATCCCGTTTGTGCTGATTTTCGCGCCCGCCCGGTTAGCTACCTCGAAAGCGGAGGAGCCCGAATGGTAGCTGTAAAATTCACGTCGCAAAGCAGCCTTCGGAGAGGAACCGTCAAAAGCTACAAGTGGGACTTCGGTGACGGAATCACAGCCAACAAAACCAATATTACACACGTCTATTTGACACTCGATACATACGAAGTCAAATTCAACGTGCTATCAAATATTGCCCGCAGTGATACCTTCGAGCTCTCCCTCCCTGTCGAACCTATCCGCAATGACCTGTATTTTTCACTCAAGAAAAAAGACAACTTCTGGAAATGGACAAAGGACTATGACCCCAAAAACATGCATACCGACGATCTTCTGGCCTTCCAGAAATTCCTCCGGGACATTGAGAAACGGAACAAAATATTCGACGTTTGCCAGGAGCTGGATCGCAGACGGACCGACCTGACACCAGTCCAAATTCATGAAGTAGCAATGGATCTCGGAAAAGGTTATCAACGGCAGGAAAAATGGGATCTCGCAAAGAAGTACTTCGATCTCGCCCTCAATAAAGCACCCGAACAAGACCTGGAACGTCAGTTCGATGCCCTTTATCATCTGGCCGAGTTGTATTTTTCCGGTTTCAGGAATCTGGGAAAAGCTGAACGGACGTTCAAAGAACTGCGCCACAAGTACCCCGCAACTGGTCCCCGCCGTCGTCGCATGGCTTTAATCCGCCTCGGGGATATTCAGAGAAACCGCGGCAAACTCGACGAGGCGCAGAAACTCTACAGGGAAGCCGAAATGGATACGAGTTTCAGCACCGATATCCAATCGAATATTGCCGAAGGCCATTACGTCCATGAAGTTGAAGCTTTTCTCAATCAGGGGAAAGCAGACCGGGCCCTTAAAACACTTGATGAATGGCTCTGGCACAGGCCGAGCAAACGTCTGGATGGGTACCCGGTTCAACTCAAGCTCAAAGCGCTGATGGTCGAAGGAAAATACGAAAAAGCTGCCCGGAGAGGACATACCTATCTGAGCTATGCAGTCGATCCAGACTTTATCCCCAGAATTCATGTTCTGAGCGGCGAATGTTACATGGAAAACGGTGAACTGGACCGGGCCGAAAAACATTTTAAAGCTGTGCTGCGAAACTGGAAGGAATCACCCGCAGTCCAGGACGCCGCCAACGGCCTGGCCCGCATCAAGAAACTCAGGGATTAAACCTCACTTACCTAAGACCGTTGACACGAGGTTTCTCGCCTCTGTAACTTCAGAAAAATACAGGGATACAGCCACCTCCCCTTCATTCCTGCCAAACCCGACGAAAGAATCTCCCAATCGACATGCCGTTACACCTCGGTGCTTGCCCAGAGAATTCCCTTTCTTGTCGCAATTCTCCTCCAGAGCCAGTAAAGTCTCACGCGCCTGCTTACCCTTCGGGAAACGAATCAGTAAAAGTGCCCTTTCGCGCCCATCATCTTGACTGCTATAGACCCCGTAGGCCGCCCCTGAAGCATTCTGTAAATCGACACTATCCAAAACAGGCTGCGGGAGAAAGAGATCCTGCATATGCATCGAATGCCGCAAGAAACGAACGCGGTGCTCGTTGAGATTTTTTTCTGGTAGCCGGTTACATATCGCAGGTCGGTCCGACGGGTCGGCGCCCGTGGCAACCAACATTTCCTTCGCCGCCTCGACCACATTTTCCTCAGCAATTTTCCCGCCCATCGGCAACATCTTCACGTAGTAAGGTCCTCGCCGCGCCCAAACCGCAGGGCCCTCTGCAACCGCTCCTC
>JAGXLK010000305.1 GCA_018334735.1 Planctomycetota bacterium
GAAGAGTTCCCCGTGCGCGATTACGGTCAATACCGCAGCCCCCAATGGCGGGATGAAAACGATAAACTCGTCCCCTGGCAAAGCGTCGATTGGTACATTTACGATGCACTGAACGAAGAGCGTATGCAGGTTGATTCCGGACGGCTCCTCCACGATCTATCGACCGAACCATGGCGCGATGACCGTCTTCTGGGTGATCACTATGATCTGTTCGTCATGGAAGAAGATATGTACGATTCAGGAGATGAGGAACGCGGAGAAACAAGTCCTGGTTATATGGTCGGAGCCGCCAAGCCCTTCTCTGCTGCTGTGATCAGCGTCCATAGGCTGGAACACATCTGGGGAATGCCTTACAGCTGCCTGAAAACCGAAGTGATGCGACAGGTCTGTTTCATGTTCGGTGTCCCTTCCAAGTGGCGTGACGATGTGGAGAAGGGTCGCGATGGGCAGCATTTCTGTTTGAATGAGAAATGTATTCTGCAACGAGTTAGCGTTGCACCGACCGATTGGGAAGAAATCACTGAAATCCGTCTTGAAGAGGGCGCTCTCTGCGATTTCTGCCTGAGCGATCTACGGCAGTTTTTTGCCACGGCCGAGCAGGAAGTTGCCGAAATATAAACCGGGGACTGGGAAAAGCCAACGGAACACCAAAGAAGGGGTTTGACGCTTGAGCCGCAAAAAGCAGGTCCGTCAACGTGTCGAAAAACTCCGCCAACAGATTAACCGCCACAACTACCTCTACTATGTCAGGGCGGATCCGGAAATATCCGACCGCGAATACGATGCTTTAATGACAGAATTGGAACGGTTGGAAGACAAATTTCCGGAACTCATTACGCCTGAGAGCCCAACCCAGAGGGTCGGCGGAGAACCCATTCAAGAATTCCAGAGTGCCGAACATATCCAGCCTATGCTCAGCATGGATAACACCTACGACGAGAGTGAGATGCGTGATTTCCATGATCGTGTTTTGAGGGGACTTGAGGGTGCGAACCCCACTTACGTGCTTGAACCGAAAATCGATGGTGTGGCAATAAACCTGGTTTACGAAAATGGCAGGCTATCCCGGGCCATAACACGTGGGAACGGGGAAGTCGGCGATGACGTTACTCATAACGCACGAACAGTGAGAGATTTGCCGCTGCGGTTTTATAACTCCGGCCAGGAGAGAGGATACGATCCGGGCGGGAGTCTGCTTGAAATTCGCGGCGAAATTTACATGCCTTTTGAATCTTTTGAAAAAGTTAACGCAAGACGGGAAAAAGAAGGTGAGAATCTGTTTGCGAATCCCCGTAACGCCACCGCGGGAACCATGAAAGTTCTCGATCCGAATATCGCAGCAAAGCGGGGACTTCACCTGTTTACCTACGAGATCGGGTATTTCGAGGGTATCGATGTGCCCGATTCGCACTGGGAGACGCTTGGTTTTCTGGAATCTCTTGGTTGCCCTACAAATCCCTATTCTGAGAGATGTGAGAATATCGAGGAGGTAATCGATCGGTGCAATGATTGGGAGGATAAAAATCAAGATCTTCCATATCCGGCTGACGGATTGGTTGTAAAGGTCGACAGCCGTCAGCAACGGGAAAAACTCGGCGCGACAAGCAAAGCACCACGGTTTATGATTGCCTACAAATTTGGTGCTGATCAGGCGATGAGTACCGTGAAAGATATCCGCATTCAGGTGGGGAAAACAGGTCAACTAACCCCCGTTGCTGTGCTCGAACCGGTGCAACTGTCGGGAACCACGGTGAGCCGGGCAAGTCTTCATAACTTCGACGAATTGGAGCGGAAGGATGTGCGCGTTGGCGATAGAGTGCTGGTTGAAAAAGCCGGCGAAATTATTCCCCAGGTCTTGGGAGTCAACAAAGATGCCAGAAAGGGAGATGAAAGAAAAGTTGAACGACCGGAGAAGTGCCCCGTCTGCGGCGAGCCTGCCGAGCAGGATCCTGACGGCGTCTATCTTCGCTGTGCGAATGCACAGTGCCCCGCCCAGAGGAAAGAACGCATCCGCCATTTTGGCTCGCGAGGTGCAATGGATATCGAAGGGCTCGGTGAGGCGCTTGTCGAACAACTGGTCGAAGAAGGGCTGGTCGAAGATTACTCGCGACTCTATTTTTTGGAAGAGGAAGATCTGACTGGACTCGAAAGGATGGCTGGCAGATCTGCACAGAATCTCCTTCATTCCATCGAAGAGAGCAAAGAACGAGGGTTATCCCGCTTTCTTTTTGGAATTGGTATTCCTCATGTCGGTTCGCATCTGGCAGATGTTCTGGCGCAGAACTACGGTTCTCTGGATGAGTTAATGGAGGCTGATGCAGAGGAGCTGGAACAGATCAACGAAATCGGTTCCACAGTAGCTACTGCCATTGAAACATTTTTTACCCGGGATTCCACGTGCCGCATCATTGAAAAATTCAGGGAGGCTGGCGTGAATATGGAATCCTCCCGGACCGAAAGTCAGGAGAACCCGAATATCGCGGGGAAGACCTTTGTTGTGACCGGCACACTGGAGAATTATACGCGTAGTGAGATTCAGGATCTCATTGAATCATTGGGCGGGCGAGCCACATCGAGCGTGAGCGGCAATACGGATCATCTGGTCGTCGGGGAAAACCCGGGGAGCAAAGTCAACCAGGCAGAGCAGCATGGTGCGATAATCCTCAACGAGGAAGAATTCGAGGAATTATTGCGAGGTTGAGCTGGGAGCTACACCGATTTCTCAATGCACTTCGAGGGCTACCAGACAGACATCATCTGAACGTTTGTGCGATCCCCGATATTCATCGGTGTGGGTAACAACTTTCTGTATTAAATCTCTTGGAATCAGGCGGGCATTGCGCGCAATAAACTGCCGCATACGTTCCAGGCCAAAAATTTCGCCCTCGTCGTTGATGGCTTCGTAAACTCCATCTGTAAATCCAAGCACAATATCGCCGGGAGAAAGTTTAATACCCACCGAAGGGAACTGAGGTTCTTGGAAAAAGCCCAGGGCTGGACCGATATCTCCGAAATCAAGTAAGGGCCGGCAGCTCATGTCGTATTTGCTTATCAAGAAAGGGCTTACGTGTCCAGCGCAGGCCACGTCGATTGTGCATTCTTCCCCGTCAACGATCAACAGAAAGCCGGTGGCGTAGATGTGCGGCGAGAGATCACCGAGAATGCTTCGAAAGCGGGAATTAAGGTCCTCAAGAATCTCTGTGACGTCTTTATCTTCGAGATATACGTGTTCGAAGACGGCTTTGAGAATGCTGGTGACCAGAGCTGCCCGGATGCCATGCCCACTGACATCGCTCAGGAAAATTACCGCCCGTCCGTCTTCCATTTTTGTAATTTGAAATATATCACCCCCGATGACGTCGGCCGGGGTGTAGAGGTGGTAGAAGGAGACGTTTTTCAGTGGAGGGTAATGTTGGGGTAGGAGTGCTTCCTGGAGCCTGTGGGCCATCTCCATGCCTTGTTCCAGCTCTTGATTACGACTGGCCAATTGCTGGTTCAGATCTTCCAGAAGTTCATTGCGGTTTCTGAGATCGTCATTAAGTTCTTTCAGGCGCAGCAGAGTACGGGCCCGCACAAGGAGTTCGGATTTTTTGATGGGCCGGACAACAAAATCGTCAGCCCCGATTTCCAGGGCCGCTTCGCCCCGGTGCGCGGAATCGTGATCTGTGATACCTATAATAGGTACGCCAGCGGTCGAACTGGAGCCATGAAGATCCCGGCACAAATCGGCCCTGACCTCGTCCGGCTTTGTCGCATCGAGCACGAGGAGATCGAATTCTCCGGAGGTGATCAGATTGCAGGCTTCCGGGCAGGCTTCAGCTTCTTCTACTTCGTACCCTTCGGATTCGAAATGCTCGTGCAGCCGTTTGAGATCTTCAGGGTTATTGTCGACAAGCAGAATACGGGTGGACATTATTCCTGGTTTAAGCTCGTGCCTTTAGGAATGATCGGCAGAACGTGTTATCTTACCTCTTAATGTATGTTACTGGAATTCGGGGGGCGACAGCAAATGTGGGCAAATACAGGTTGAGAGGGGCTCTGGATAGTATGTATGTTTCAGGCCTGGTTTTAAAATGCATTTTGGGAGACACGTGCCACGTCCGAATTAGTTATGCTCGTTGCTTTCGGAAAAGGACACAGCTCTTTTTAACCTCTGAATCGGCCGGTTGCACGTTAAAGGCCGTATGTTAGAATAACTATACGCCACCCTAAAAAAAGGAACAGAGTTGTGACAGTGATACCAGATGACAGGACTTATACCCGAAACCACGTTTGGGTGAAAATCGACGCTGCTGTGGTTCGAATGGGCATTACGGCCCCTTTGCTGGACAAACTCGGTCCTCTTGTTGCGCTTGAGATACCTGCTCCCGATGACGCAATGATGCTCGAAGTCATTATCGGGACTGTGGAAGGCGAAAACGGGATTCACGAGATATCACCGCCCGCTGATGCCCATATTCTTGAGGTTAACAAGGGACTTGAGTGGGATCTGGGAACCCTGGAAAACGATCCATACGGAGAAGGATGGCTCATGAAAATAAAAGTGCATGAGCCGGACCACCTCCGCAACCTGCTGGTGCCAGAAGCTTATCAGGAATACTGCGAAGAAACTCTGGGAGAAAAATACGATCTTGAATAGCAAAAGTTTTAAAGTCGGTGTTGTTGGCGCAGGAATGGTAGGTGAGGAACTTGTTCGCGTGCTCGAACAACGCGCTTTCCCTGCCGAAGAACTCTCC
>JAGXLK010000306.1 GCA_018334735.1 Planctomycetota bacterium
AACCATGTGCAAAATCCCCATAGCACCTGTAGTCTGATCTTCTTTGCATCCAGCCGCACAGCCACCGCTCAAGCCCAAAATCCTGCTAACCCGGTAGCTCCTGAACCTGAATGCGCGGATTTTAGCTCCCGGACGGTAACCTGTCAATAAAAAACCGCTATTTCAGGCTATTTCCACCCGGTCTGGGGCGTTTCTTCATCCAATTGGCCACAGACTGTACCAGAGCAAATACTGGCAAATACCGATTCAGAAGCCATGAGAATGGCGTTTAGTAAATATGGGAAAAAATATTTTTGGGGGCGGACGAAAAAAGGATTTTTTTCTTTTTTTTTGCGGTCGATTCCTGCTGCCCGGGCAAACTCTCGGATCGAACCGCCAATGGACGGACAAATCAGAGGCGCCGCACCCATCAGACACACCCCAGATAGACAACAATGAACACAGATTCAGGTGCAAACGGCAGGGGGAGCTGAGGGCAGAGCCACAGAGGACCGACAGAGCATCAGAGATCAGAGCTGCAGAGGTCAGTAACGGCAAAGGGGAGAATTCGCGGGGCATTTGCAAACTCCTCGCACTGACGTCCACAGAAGACGGCAATATCCCTGTAACGACGCGACGCACGATGAACGCCAAGATATTTACCCGTCTCGGGCGCGGCTCTGCGCAACTCTCTCTCCGACGCATCATGGAGAACTTACAGGATTCATGCGATCGGCGTAGTGCCCGAGAGGGATTGACAGGCCAAAAAATAGGGCCTGCCACAGATAGCCTATCTGCATGGCAGGCCTTCACTTACGTATGGTGGGCCCAGAGGGATTCGAACCCCCAACAAACGGATTATGAGTCCGCTGCTCTGCCGTTGAGCTATGGGCCCAAAATCACGATTCAATATTGAGTATAGCCTCCGCACCCGGCAGAGGTCAAGCTTCGGGGTTTACTCACCCTTATTGGCTTTGATGAACGCCTGTTTGGATTTACCCTCCCTACCAAGCTCCTTATAACATTTACCCAGCGCCCGCCATGGTTCACTCGAACGTTTGTTGAGATCCACCGCCAGCGCGGCGGATTTTGCGGCCCGACGCAACCACTTTTGGCGCTCCTCATCGGTCTCCGCCTCCCGTGCCCGCCGAAGCAACGCCTCCGCCCGGAACGCCCGGGCCGTCCAGCTATCCGGATTTCGCTCCAGAACAATGTCCAGTTCCTTCAAAACTTCATCCAGAGGTGCTTCGGGAAGACGTTCCTGAAAACCAACCGGATTGGTACATTTCAAATGCCGCATATTCGGACGCCTGGAGATTTGCACTTCTTGAGAGACCGCCACCAATGCCGTATCATCCCAGTGCACGCACCTCCAATCACCCTCTTCGAAAAAATGTGCACTGTCGCGGGCCCTGTACCGCACGATGATCCACCTGACTCTTTCCTCTTTCAAAATCTCCTGCCAGCCCGGATTGCCTTCGGCAACGTCGATGGCCTGCTGGATCCCCTCGTTTCCGTACACCAGACAGCGCCCATCGATGAAAACTTTGTGTTCCGGCCAGAACCGATAAATGAGATACCCCCCCCATTCGTAAACATTATAAAGCGGGCCCGGCAACTCTACCTTGTCCAGATAATTGCACGCTCTGACGGGCAGACGATCTTCTGCGGCTCCCATCTCAAACGACCCCGTTCCAAAATGGCGGCTGAGAATAGCAACCATCACAATGTAGACAGCGATTCTGTAGAGGAAACGGCGTTCCCCGGCCTCATCGGGATCGGCTTCTTTCACCCCGGCCAACCGACGCGCATAGGTGAAGTGGAAACCGAGAATCGCCGGTGCCAGCAACACGAACCAGGCCAGATTTCGAACCGATTTAACCGCCATCGCCCCGAACCCGACCATAAGCAAAAGATCCGCACAAAGCTGTGGGAGATCCCGCCTGAATCGTTTCTGCCTGTATGACAACATAGCGGAGCGGAAAAACAGCACCGCGGCAATTCCCAGCAAAACCCAAAAAGGCGCGAAACCTATCTCTCGAGGCATCGCTTGCCATTCATGAACCCTTTGCACCAGAGAAACGCGGGAGAAAAGGCGAAAAGGATACGTCAGCGATTCTGCTCCGTAAGGCGTAATCAAGCTGGCCGCCAAACACATCGCACCGGCGGCGAACATCCCCTGAAACCGGCTACCTCTGTGGCGGAACAGCACCTCCCGAAACCAGCCTTCCTCGGGGAAACTGAGTGCCACGCGCACGATTTCCGCAACTCCGTACGCCCCCAACAGGAGGAAGCCAATTACAAAACCGCCATGCACATTTACCCACAGAACCATCAAAACCGGCAAGAGGATCAATCGCCCCCTGCTCCCCCATAAGAACGGCCAGGGCTGGCCGCGCTTCTTTTTTCCACCGGAGGGCAATTCTTCTTCAAAAACACCCTGAATCAGTAGATAGAAAATCATCAAAAAAATAAATGAAAGTATGAACGGTCGCATCAGGGCGCGCGTCAGGAGCTGAAAAGTTACGGCCAGAATAAGAATCCCGGCCAGTTCCGGGCCAACACCCCGTCGGCGAGCAGCCACCCAGGCCAGTACAATACCCGTCGTCATCACAACTGCACGGAAGAAAACCAGCCCATTGAGCCCGGCAACTGAATGCACCAGAAACAGGACAACCCCTGAAAGCCACGAATGATAAGTCCAAGGCCGGTCGGCCGCAGTGTAAGAAAAAATGTCCTTATCCGGGACTGAATACGTTTTTACAATGTACTCGCCCGCCCGAACGTGCCACCACAAATCGAACGCCTTCAGATTGCTGACAAACAAAACGAAGACGACAGCAACCAGAAGGACGGTGAGGGAAAGACGCGTTTTGCCAGAATTTTCTTCCTCAAGCATCATTGCACACAAATTTCAGCTCCAGACGACGCATATTCCTTGCTCAGTTTTTCTCGCCGCAGCACAATTTTCCGTTCCGTGCGAAAACTCGTCAAGGTCAACTGCCACGGTGTTAACTCAAATTGAAGCGCGCCGGCCCTGTAAGTCGTCCATACCGGCACGCCGGCCTCCGCCAAAGCCTGACGGGTTTTGCCGGGAAGTGGATCTCCGCAACTCGCGACAGCCACTTGAGGATTGACCTCCTCCAAAAACTCCACCAATCCGTCGGCCCATCGGCCGTGGTGTGGCAGCACAAGGACATCGGCCTTGAGTTCACCCGAATGTTCGCGCAACAGGTGATCCATTGCATCGGTTCGAATATCACCTGTTAACAGCATACGCCAGCCAGCATACCGACACAACAAAACGAGGGACAGGTCGTTTTCGGACACATTACCCATCGACAAAAAGCGTTCATCCGGATGCAGAGCTGTGAAATGAAGGCCATGGCCTCGCACCTCTCCGCCCCGCCACAGGGACCTTTTCTCCCGGCATGCACGCTCCAACTTTTCTTCCAGCACACTCCGTGGCACCCCGGGCGGAAGCGGCGGGATGACAAGTTGTTCGATCCGGAAATGTTCTCCCAATCTCGGCACGAAACTGCAGTGGTCGCAATCCCTATGCGAAACCGCCAGCAAAGAAACTCTTCTGTGACGGTCTCTCCACAAGAATCGTTCGAGCGAGTTCACACGCCCGGGACTGACAGATCCGGCATCATATATCATAACCGAACGTGCAGGGGCTCGAAACACAATTGACTGCCCGTGGCCTACGTCCAGCAGGGTCGCGCAAAGGTTCTCGCCATCCCGAGCGGTGAGGTCGGGGATGATGAAACTGATCGCCAGGATTGTTGCTCCGGCAAGAAAACAAGTGGATCCCCGCACGAACCGTTTTCTCACAACCCACAACACCAAAATCGCGAAGAATCCCAGGATCCACCAGGTCGGCGGCCCGGGTGTGTGGAACACAAACCCCGGCAACCGGGACGACAGGTGCAGGATGCCCCTGATCTGTCCGCACAACAGATTTGCCGCTCCCACAAACGGCCCGGCCAGCGGGGGAAAAACCAGGGCCACCGGGACAAGCAAAAAACAGTCTATGATCAATATCAGCACCACTGGCCACAACATTACGTTAACGAGAGGTGTCAGCAAAGAAAAATGGTTGAAATGATGCGCGGACAACGGTGCAATCACCAGCCACACCGACGTGGAAAGAAACAGGTAGTGTCCGCCATAACGTTTCACGTCCTCAAGAATTGTGCGTTCTTCCGGCTGCTGAATCCGGTCGATAAGATCGCCCCAGGGCCAGACGATGTGTCGTAACTGGCGAAATATGTAAAGAATGGCCCACACGGCAACCAGGGTGAACTGAAAACCGATCCCAAAAAGTTCCGCCGGATTCCAGACAAGTATCACAAATACCGCGCCCAAAACCGCATTCACCGGATCACCCTCCCTCCTGAATAGCGGCGCTGCGGAAACGAAAGAAACCATCAGTGCGGCCCGGCGGGCAGAGACCTGGAACCCCGTAAAAACCACGTAGAGCCAGACAAGCAAGATCAGCAACCCGGATCGCCAGGACAGGGGAAGGCCGGCAGCGGTAAAAACCGCCCACAAAAACGCGGCCAGCATGCCCACATGAAGACCGCTGATGGCGAGAAAATGCAGCGAACCGACTTCGGACAGTAAAGCGTGAGTATCTGTATCCAGCGCGGCCCTCTGGCCGAAAATCAGCGCCCGCACAAGCGGATCGATATCCTGCCGATACTTCTTGCGTAGAACAGTTTTCAGCCGGCCCCTCAGCCGCCCGACCATTA
>JAGXLK010000307.1 GCA_018334735.1 Planctomycetota bacterium
AAATTGCTCATTGTCGCGACTATGAGGGCCACCCAAATTGCCGCGAGGATGGCGCCACCGGCTCCAATCAGCCACCCGAAAGTAGGCCAGGGGAGGCTGCTGGCAATATTTGGGTTTCCGAAGCGATACCAGATGTAACCAGCGACAGCTCCGATGAAGCCCTGCAGAATGAGCTTATGGCGCACTTTTAAGCCCCGCTCGCGATGTGCGGCGGCTTGCATTTTCATCCAGTCGTCGATAAAACCCATCGATCCGAGAGCGAGATAAACGCCAACCAGAAGCCAGAACGATAGGCTGCCGAAATTCCCCCAGACCAAACAGGTCAGCAGGGTAGCGATTGCGATGATAATGCCGCCCATCGTGGGCGTGCCGCTTTTTGCAGCGATCTGGTTCCGGAGTTGTTCGTCTTCGATAGGAGTTTTCTCTGTTTGTTCACCGAATTCATTTTGTCGAAGCCAGCGTATCACAGGCACTGCAAGGACAAAGGCGACTGTGAAAGACGTGCAAAAAGCCAGGAGTGCCCTCATTTCCAGACGAGCCAAAAGGTGGTTAAGCGGATCTATCCAAAGAAGCATTTCAGGCTGCAGCCTCCTTTTTGCCGGAACTCAAGAACTGTTCAATAGCATTCACAATTTTCTCAAGTTCGAGGGCGCGCGATCCTTTTACCAGGACCACGTCGCCGGGGGCGACGAGATGAGCCACGAAGAGCCATGCTTTTTCAGGGGCTTCAACGTGCAGAGCTTTCTGATCCGTATCGGCGAGGTCGCGCCAGCCAGCCACAAGGTCCCTGGCGTAGGACCCGACGGCGACGAGGACATCAAGCCGGGTAAGTGCCAGAACGCGGCCGAGTCTGTGATGAAGCTCTTTGGATTTTTCGCCCAGTTCCAGCATATCTCCACAGACTACGATTCGTCTTCTAGGAGCGGGCCGCTGCAGGAAAGATTCCAGAGCGGCTTTCATGGCCGTTGGATTCGAGTTGTAGCAATCGAGAATGAACTGGATACCGGCCACTTCACGTTTTTCTGACCGCAGATCCGGCAACTGGAATCCGGCCAGAGCCTGGATTGCGTCGGATGTCCCAGCACCTGCCCAGCGTGACAGGCAAATAGCCGCTGCCGCGTTCAGCACGTTATGCCGGCCGGGGACGTTGAGACGAAATTCGCTCCCGCGGGCTCGGAAGAATTGTTTCTCACCTTCTGATCGCACGTCGACCGGCTGCATGTCCGCGGTGCGATGCAGGCCGAAGGTCTTAACCTCCCCGCTGTAACGGCCTGCCAACGAGCGACATAATGGATCGTCCGCGTTGAGAACAAGACAACCGCCGGGTTTAATGTGTGGGATTAACTCGGCTTTGGCCTCTTGGACGCCTTGTTTGCTCCCGAGTCCTTCGAGATGGCTTTCTCCAATGCAGGTGATTAATCCGGCGTTGGGGCGAGCAATCGCCGCAAGTTCATCGATTTCGCCCGGGTGATTTGTGCCGAGTTCCAGAACGACGAAATCCGTTGTTTGGCTGGCGGCCAGCAGAGAAAGGGATACGCCAATACGATTGTTGAAACTTTTTGGTGCTGCTGAGCATGACCCGGTTAAGGCGAGAATGGACGCGGTCATGTTTTTAACTGTCGATTTACCACAACTCCCGGTGACCGCGAGAATTTTGCCTTCGAGGCGGCTCCTGTGCCAGGACGCCAAATCCATCAAGGCTTGTTGTGAATTCGCGACAAGGATCAAAGCGGTGCCATGAGGAAAGTCCCAGCTTTTGTCGCGGCGTTCCGTGATGACAATTGATGCACCGGATTTGAGGGCGTCTTTCACAAAATTGTGTCCGTCATGATTGGAACCTTTCAATGCAAGGAAAGCTTCCACGGGGTTTATCGTTCGACTGTCAACGGATATTCCTGAAGCAAATACCTCTGGGCGTCCTTTTATGATATGCCCGCCGCATGCTTCACAGATGTCTTCGGCGGTAAATGTCGCGGATTCGTAGATCATTTCCTTCCCCTGTGAGTCAAAATAGATGGCATGCGGACGGTCACGCTGATTTTCTTTTCCTTCTCGTTTTTTCCTCGAGTATGTCTCTGGTCACGTCGCGATCATCGAACGGAATTTGACGGTCGCCGAGAATTTGATGTTGTTCACAACCGCGACCGCAGAGGGCAATAAGATCGTTGTTCCCGGCCATGTTGATCGCTTGTTGAATGGCTTTTCGGCGGTCGGGTTCGGCTGTATATTCTTCTGCGGAACTCTGCACCCCGGTCAGAATGTCGTCAATAATATCTTCGGTCTTCTCACTCCGGCTGTTATCGGCGGTGACAATGGTGTAATCAGACAGTTTGGTGGCTATATTGCCCATGAGAGGCCGTTTTTGAGTTTCGCGATCCCCACCGCATCCAAAAACGCAGATGAGTCGACCGTCGGTGAGGGGCCGGAGGGTTTGGAGCACTTTTCCCAGGGCATTGGGAGTATGTGCGTAGTCGACAACCACGACGGGTTCGCCTTCTGCCGCGATTTTTTCAAGGCGTCCCCCAACGCCCGGGAAGTTTGCAACCGCCATCTGGACCGCTTCAGCGGGGACGCCCAGGAGGAAACCGGCCGTCATGGCTGCGAGGATGTTTTCGCAGTTGTAATCTCCCACGAGTTTGGTTCCCAGTTTCAAAGCATTGAGCGGAGTGCGGACCAGCATTTTCATTCCATTGACACTGGCTCTGGTATCAAGGAGCTGAAAATCGGCAAGAGTTTCTCGCCCGTACGTCAATGCATTACCATTTGTAGCCTTTTGATATCGTTCGGCGACGGGCGAATCGGCGTTTAGAACCGCCACTGATTCCGCCGGGAGCTGTTCGAAAAGAACCTGCTTTGCCTGGATGTAGGCTTCTTTTGAACCATGGAAGTCGAGATGGTCTTCTGTGACGTTTGTGAGAACCGCCACATCAAAAGGAATATGCGCGGTTCTTTGGTGGACAAGAGCGTGGCTGCTGACTTCCATGACCATGTGAGTGACTCCGGCTGCTCTTGCCTCAGCAAGCATGGAATGAAGAGCAAGGGGATGGGGTGTGGTTTGGTCGGCCGGTAGCACGTTATCTCCGAGCCGATATTCGAGCGTCCCGAGCGTCCCGGTTTTATGGCCGGATTGTTCGAGAATTGCTCTAATCAAAGCCGTGGTAGTCGTTTTACCGTCGGTCCCGGTGACACCAACCATATGGATTTTGTGGGCGGGGTTTCCGTAAAAGCGGCTGGCCAGCGCACTGAGGGCGAATCGAGTGTCGGGAACCTGTAATATGGGAACTTCCGTGGGGTCAGCTGGAGGTTCTTCCACAACAAGGGCAGAAGCGCCGCGGCGCAGAGCATCGGGAATATATTCGTGTCCGTCGGTCTGTTCGCCGTTGACGGCGATAAACAGGTTTCCGGGCTGTATTGTGCGTGAATCATCGGTGAGTCCGTCGATCACTACGTTTTTCCAGGCGGCGCGCTGCTCAACGGCAAGATCAGCTGCGAGTTCGCCAAGCGAAATCTTATTTGGGTTTGTTTTGGGATTTTTCATTCAGATGCCTCCGCGATTGTAGAGCTGGGTTTAGGCGGGATCTCGAGATACCGGAGGGTTTGCCGAAGTATTTCCCGAACGGCTGGCCCGGCGACGGTACCTCCGTAATGACTACCTTTTGAAGGGGCTTGCAGGGAGACGAGGACGACGAGTCTCGGGGATTTAGCGGGAGCGAGCCCGATAAAAGATGCAAGGTAACGGTCTTTGCTGTAGCCCCGTCCGTCTTTTCTGAGGAGTGAGGCAGTGCCAGTCTTACCGGCAACCTTATAGTCGTCGAGTTTGACTCGACGGCCGGTACCTTCGGATACAACGTGCTCCAGAATCTCAAGTACCTGCCAGGCGGCGCGTCGGCTAACCGCCTGCCGGATAACTTCCCTGTCCTGAAACTCGTACACGCACTGATTGTTGTCGGTTTTCACAATTTTACGGACAATATGCGGACGAAGCAGCACCCCGTCGTTTGCAAGTGCAACATAGGCGCATGCTACCGAGAGAGGCGTGAGAGCTATCTCCTGGCCGAAGGACACGCTGATGAGACTATGTTTGTTCCACCTTTTGACCGGGCGGATAATGCCGCTAACCTCACCGGGAAGGTGGATGCCGAGCGGAGAGCCGAAACCGAATCTCCTCAGACCTGTGTGAAACTTGCTGGAGCCGAGCTTAAGGCCGATTTGAGCGGCACCGATATTGCTCGAGTGAATTATGATCTGGCGAACCGTCAGGTTCTCATAAGAGTGGACATCGTGCACGGTGCGGGATCCGACTCTCCAGCTCCCTCTATGGCAATCGAACTCGCTGCTGGGGGTGATAATTTGTTTATCCAGAGCGATAGCTGCGGTGATCGGTTTCATGATAGAACCGAACTCGTAGGCATCGGTTATGATCCGATTGCGACGGGCAGCGGCGACCGTTTGAGCCGGGTTACTGGGGTTGAATTCGGGCCAGTTCACCATGGCCAGAACGGCGGAGGTGCGGGCATCCAGTACGAGCGCCCATGCGGATTCGGGCTCATGCTTATTGACCTGATGAGCGAGAGCCTGCCGCGCGATATTCTGGATCCAGGAATCAATAGTGAGATAAATGTCATGTCCGTTCTTGGCTTTGCGGAGCGGGCGGTCGCCGGGGCGACGAATGATTCGCCCGGAAGCATCGCACATTACTTCTTCTTGTCCTCCAGCACTTTGCAGCAGGCGGTCAA
>JAGXLK010000308.1 GCA_018334735.1 Planctomycetota bacterium
GGGAATCTTGAGGCGATAGCGCGTTTGCTGGTTGACAAAAGCGGCGCGCGCGTCGGCGAGATTGCCGGTCTGGTGGGCGTGCACAAATCGACAGTCAGTGCGGCTGTGAAAGGCCTTGCCGAAAAGGGGCTGGTGAATTACAGTCCTTATGAAGAAATTACGCTAACCTCAGACGGGAAAAGGATTGCAGACGATATACGCCGCCGACACGAGGTAATACGTGAGTTTTTGGAAAACGTTTTATCGGTAGATCAAGAGACAGCAGAGGCAAATGCCTGTCGTATGGAGCACGTTATGGATGCGGATGTATTGGAAAGGCTTTCTTTTTTTGCTGAATTTGTACAAAATTGTCCGCGCGCTGGTGAGGATTGGTTGAAAAAGTTTCGGTATTACTGCAAACATGAAGGGCATCCACCGCAGGACGATCAGGAATTGGAACTCTGGATGAAAGAATTCGAGCGCAAGGTGCGAAAGCGAGAGATGAATACAGGAGAAGCCGATGCCGATTCAGCTTGACAAGCTTCAACCCGGTCAGAGCGCATCTGTCCACCGGGTAAACGGTGGCCGAGGTGTGCTGCGTCGGCTGGAGGCAATGGGTGTGAGACCCGGCAAACTTATAACGAAGGTCAGTTCCCAGTTTATGGGAGGGCCGATCACTGTAATGATCGACGGTCGATACGTTGCGATGGGGCGAGGAATGGCGGCGAAAGTAACCGTAGAGCCGAGAGGAAATTGAATCGCTTGAAACCCACCTGAAATAATTGCTTTCGAAGGACCTGCCATGCTTGTCCTCCTTATGGGAAATCCAAACGTCGGCAAGAGTGCGATTTTTTCGCGTCTCACTGGCGCTGACGTCATCGCATCAAATTACCCGGGGACAACTGTTGAATATACGAAAGGCAAGATGGAAATCGAGGGGGAGAAGACCGAAGTGATCGACGTCCCCGGCACGTACACTCTCGAGCCTTCCAGCCGCGCGGAAGAGGTTGCCGTCGAGATGACGCGGGAGGCGGACATAATCATCAATGTGGTTGATGCTGCCAGCCTTGAACGCGATCTCAACTTGACCGTCCAACTGTTGCGGACTTCCAGCCGGGTAATTGTTGCTCTGAATATGTGGGATGAGGCGCTGGCGAAGGGGGTGCAAATCGATGTGAATAGATTGGAGGCTGAACTCGGCGTTCCTGTGGTGCCCACATGTGCGCTGAGCGGGCAGGGTCTGAAACAACTCCGCCGACGGTTGCCGGAAGCAACGGCTCGTAATATGAAATTTGAGGATGAAAACAAATGGTACGTGATAGGCGAAATTCTTGATTCGACGCTGACGATAACTCACCGTCATCCTACATTCAGGGAAAAATTAAGTCACGCCAGTGTACACCCGTTTTGGGGCCTGGTTTTTGCGCTTGTGGTCCTGGCTGTCTCCTTTGAAATCGTGCGCTTGGTTGGCGAAGGGGTCATAAGTTATGCGGCAGATCCTCTTTTCGATACCGTCTGGCGTCCCGTCGTCCAGTGGATAAGCCATTTGCTGGGGGAAAGCGGTTTCTGGCACAGTCTATTGATCGGGACCCTTTTCGAGGGAAAAGTCGATTGGGGGCAGTCTTTTGGCGTTCTGACGACCGGACTTTATATCCCGGTCGCTCAGGTTTTACCTTACGTTTTTGCCTTTTACTTCATACTGAGCATTCTCGAAGATGTTGGTTACCTGCCTCGTTTGGGGGTTGTGATCGATAATTTGATGCATCGGGTGGGGCTGCACGGCCTATCGGTGGTCCCGATGTTGCTGGGTCTGGGCTGTAATGTGCCGGGCGCCCTGGCTTTGCGGGTGCTGGAGACGCGAAAGGAGCGTTTCATTGCCGGGACTCTTATGGCAATCTGCATTCCGTGTATGGCTCAAATAGCCATGATAGCCGGGCTGCTCGGGCGCTACGGTGTGCGCGGATTTCTCCCGGTTTTTGGGACCTTATTTCTTCTCTGGTTAATCCTCGGGATAATTATGAAACGATACGTAAAAGGCGAAACGCCCGAGATGCTGGTGGAAATTCCTCCGTACCGTTTTCCGTACTGGAAATCTCTGCTGAAAAAACTCTGGATGCGTGTGCGCTGGTTCCTGCAGGAGGCCATACCGTATGTATTGCTTGGTGTGGTGATTATCAACCTGCTGTATGTCCTGGGAATTATTGACCTGCTCAGCCAGGTCGTGGGGCCGGCCGTTACCCGAGTGCTGGGACTCCCGCCGGGGGCCGTGGGAGCTTTAATTATGGGATTTCTGCGGAAAGATATTGCCGTGGGAATGCTGGCGCCTCTCGGCCTGAACCTGCGACAGCTTATTGTTGCCAGTGTGGTCCTCGCCGCCTATTTCCCCTGTGCCGCGACGTTTGTGGTGCTTTTCAAAGAACTTGGTCTGAAGGATATGGCGAAGTCGGCCCTTATCATGATTTTCGTGGCGTTCACAACGGGGGGACTGCTCAATCTGCTGCTGAAGGCCGTGGGGATTTAAAACGGTCTTTCAGACCACATCTCTGGCTTTGGCTCTCTTGGCCCAAACACCCCCTTAGCCCGTCCCCGGAAACACGGTAAGGAAAAATACTCACCCTTGTGGTGGAGATCGTTATGTTTCGACCTACACCGCTCCCGGAGGGCCAACGGCTGTCTTTAGACTCAGATTACAGGCTGTGTACCGAGATCAGATGCGAAATATAGTGCAAACTCTTTCTGGGCTGCCGTTTATAATAATTATACCTTTAGGTTCGTGAGAAATGCGGGCTAACGATCGCCAGGACAAGCCCCGGCGGATTCGATGGAGTGGCAGCCGGCTTTTGTAGGTTAAAATCTTAAGCACGCCGGGGTAAACCCGTCGGATGGATCCGGAGTATTTACCGGTCATCCCCCAGTTTTTTCCCTGAGCTATGTGTGGCCTCTTCCAGCACCTTACACTGCCCATTTGCGTGCTCTTTGAGGGCTTTTTCGACTGTTGTTGCACTTGTCCGGAGGACCTCGATGTAGTGGTCTCGGAGCGCATGGAAAGCGATTTCGCCGATTTCGCGTACGATCACGGCATCAAATGCTTTGTCGTTGAGCAATTCGTTGATGACGGCCAACCCGGCACGCACTTCCTTATCCTGCATTTCATTCGGGATGGTTTCGACGTCTTCGGCTCCGTCTTCCCCTGTCCTTGCGATCAGGAAAAAAGGTGCCCGTCCAAAGTGTTCTGATATGCCGGAATTGAGCCCGGCATCTTCCACGAGGGGAAGCAAAAGTCTGGGTTTCTCGGGTCGATCGGGCTCAATGTGGAACATGATCCCTTCGATTTGGGGGAATTCTTCACGCACGGTCCGCTGGGCCCGGTGCGCGATTTCATGTCCACGGACGACTTCCATGGAAGGCGGCACGCGAAGGTGACCGTCAAGGAAATAGAACGGCCCTGCGCGTCGCAGCAGCACTTTTTCAACGTTCCGCACCCCATTTGCTTCGGATACACGGCGCTTGATTTTTTCTTCGAGTTCAGGATTTACCGAAGCATCCATGAGGCTCAGGACGGCCTGCGAGATGTTTTTGATCCCAATCCACATAATAACGATGGCGATGAGAACCCCGACCACGCCATCAAGCCAGTGAACGCCGAGGAGAGCACCGACGCCGCTGACAAGAACCATAAGTGAAGAGATGGCATCCATCCGGGTCTCTGCGGCCGTGGCTCCCAGGCTTTGAGAGTTGCTGGCGTGGGCGGCTTTGTTTTCCCATCGAGATATAAAAAAGGCCATAACGGCCGAAAAGAAGCCCATGCTTATTGTAAGCCAGGGACGTTCCATGGTCGAGGGGGTTTGGATTCGCTGGATGCCCTCCCAGAGCAAGGAACTGCCCATATAGGTAATGGCTCCGGACGCAACAAGAGCGGCGAGCGTTTCGGCGCGGTAGTATCCGTACGGGAACTTGCGGCTGGCAGGCCGAAGGGCAAGCGTGAGACCGAACCAGGCGGCAAGGATCGCCAGCAGGTCCGCGATCGTGTGCACCGCATCGGCTTGGAGGGCGAGCGAACCGGCCAGGTAGCCAACAATCCCTTTGGTAACCCCCATAAAAATTACCAGAAGCACTGCGAACCCGGCAATTCTTCTGGCTTTTTTGACATTCATAGACATGTGCATTCGTTTGCGGAGGGGAGGATTGTATCATTTTAGCGCAGTGGCGGGTTTTACACGATGCTCAGAAGAATTTGTCGCGCCACCACAGGAAGAAAGCCCACTCGTTGTTTTTATTGCTCTTATTCTCACTATCATTTCCTGATTTACCTGCAGCTTGAAGAAGAATTTCTTCGCAGGGTTCCGACGCAGTTAAAAACTGGTAGGCACATTTGAGAACAACAAATCTTTTTTTAGCATCCGGATCTTCTGAATTCCTGTCCGGGTGATATTCCTTACATTTCTCCCGCCAGGCGGCCTTTATTTCCTCTCTGGAAGCATCTTCGCCCACCCCGAGGATTTGGCGGGCAGCCTTCCGGGCTTTTTGGTCGCGCCGAATGTCTTTGCGAAAATCTTTGTCAGGCATTATTTCGGACCGTAAGGTGTATCAAAAGTCATTCAGAACGGTGATAATTTGTATAAAAAAGAAGCAACTTTTGCTGGCGAAAGGTTTTCTGAACACAAATAAACCGCAGATGAAAAATAATAGGCCTCCACTTCCCTATCAGAGAGTATAGGCAAAAGCTGTATTAGCGTCTACCGGGAAGCTCTCTTCC
>JAGXLK010000309.1 GCA_018334735.1 Planctomycetota bacterium
CCATTAAGTGGTTTCGTAGGCGTGCTCTTACATCCCGCCCAAAAGCATCCATGAAATTGCCGTTGTAGAAAAGTTTCAATTTCCTGCCTATTTCCTGCTGTTGGCCGGCGGCACCGCCTTCTAATTCGGGCAGAAAGAAAGTTAGCCATTGTTTTATAAACTGTTCTGGCTTTGTTGATGTTTGAAAACCACCGTTTGTTCCGTTTCCGCCATTTCCACGATTTTTTAACGATGTAATCAGGAAAAGGCCCCCCGATCCTAAAACAAGTAGAATAACGAGACCAATACCAATTTTTTTCCACCTGTCTGATTCTTTTCTCCCCCGGCCGATTATTGTGCCTGTCACAGTGCCGGTGGGTTGTTCATCGGGTTTTTGTGTGGTGGAGGGAGCACTGAAATCGGCGTATCGAGCGATGGCTGGAATATTTCGAATCGGGCGCCACTGATCGGAATCGGGGCCCTGGATCTTGTCATCTGGACCGAGTTTTCGTTTTGCAAGCAGCTCCGCCAGATAACGTTCGGTGACGGGGCCCCTTTCCTGCCCTTCCATACGGAAATACCAGTGTTCGCTTTCTTCGTCGGCTTTTCCGAGTCCGGCTTCAGCGGCAGCAATTGATTTCTCAAGTTCAGGAACATCTCGGATATCTTTCCAGGCGCCGAGGTTTTTATTGAAGACGGTGTCGCCGGCCACAACTTGTTTGCGTTCGACAAGTTGACAAAGCTCATTGAATTCCAGTGGACCTTCGACTTCGCCGTTGTGGCGGTAATACCAGAGTTCTCCTGAAGCGGCTGGTGAAGCCGACGGCACTTCGTCGAGTGCTTCGGAAAGTTCTGGAATACTCGCGGCGTCTTTCCAACCGTCGAGTTTATTGGACCAAATTCGGTCATCTGCTTTAATCTTACCTTTACGGACGGCCTTCAGTAGGTTCTCGAGTGAGTAAGGCCCTTCCCGTTTGCCTTTCCTCATCCAGTACCACATCTCTTCGATGTTCTTGCTGGCCTCGAGTTCTTTGAGTGTTTGCTGAAACCGCCCGACCTGCCTGATGGTTCGCCAATCCCCGAGTTCCTTACTCCAGACACTTGTTTTGGGGGTAATTTGTCCCTTTTGGATCAACTCTTTGACATATTCTGTCTTGTAGGGACCGTATCTTTGCCCTTTGATACTGACGTACCAGGCGTCTTTTTGTTTTTGTTTTCCCGGTTTTAGCGCATCTATTTCAGCAATTGGTTTCCAACCGCCGAGCGGTTCGGCGTAGACCTGGTCCTGGGGCAGAAGCTGACCGTGAACGACCCGATTCTTCAGCTCTTCGAAACTGAGGGGTCCTTTCGATTGGCCACTTTCACTGACGTACCACCTTGCGGACTCGAGACTTGTCTCCGTCTGGGGAGTTTCCTTTTTCTCCTCGGATTCCGGCGTTTTGTCATCGTCGGTTTCGTCGGATTTTGGAATCGACAGGGAGGCGCCGCAGCTACACCGTGCCTTTTGTCCCGCCAGTGAGGAAGGGACCATGAATTCGGCACCGCAAGCGTCGCATTTGACAGAGATATTTTTCATACTACCAGCGGTTTGTCACCGATGTGCAAGCAAATTAGGGAAGGAATTTATCGGGATCGGCCATTTTCTGGGGAAGGTAATTTTCCAGCACAAAATTGAGGCTATGTTTGGCAAAAGCTTGTTGTTCGGCCCTTTCTCCCATTTTAAGCATCTCTTTGATCGCTTTTCGCCATTCATTATGATGCTGGAAGAAAGGATCATTCTTGAGAATGTCATTGGCTCGTTTTGTATCCGTGTCGCTCAAAGGATGCGTGGGCAGGTCGTAATCTTTAATATCTTGTGGTGTTACCCCGAGCAAACGAGCCTCCGGAACACAGAAGTACTCGTTGATATGCGCGGAATTCCCACTCCCAACTTTAAGCGTTCTATAAATGTTAGCATATCCGTAAGGGTCGCCATCTACAAATGCATAAACCGGCAGGTCGTTCTCTTCGCTCAGCCGGCGGATGAAACGGCGACATGCACGAGTGGGCACGCCACCCATTGAAACAAGGATACAATTGGCTTCTTTCCAATAAGCATGGTTGTTCAAACGCTGGAACATGCCGGCGGTCTCAATGGCCAGGATGAAATCGGCCGACGTCTTGAAATCAAGCTCCTCTACAGATATCGGAACCGAGTATGCTCCACTGCCAAAGCGCGTGCAGTCAATTTCAATCTTCTCGCCCGAATTGCGTTCCCGGTCGACCACTTTTAGCGGGCCTGCCACTTCTCCCCCTTTTTCCTCCGGGACGAAGCCGAGTTTCTCCCGGTTCACGGCAAACATCGCCTCGATATCTTCCATTACGGTATCGCTCTCAGGCTGTTTATCGAACCGAGCATCTTCCCAATTCTTGGAAATATAGTAAGCTTCTCGCTTGCTGACTTCTTCCTCGTTGTTGATGGTCTCCCGGGCCAGTGCCATCATTCGTAATGTCTGAGCGAAACTTTTCACCGTGTTATAGGTAAGGGTACGGGTTATCCTGTCCTTGCCCAGCTGAAAATAACCTGAGTCGTCTTCATAAATTACGTTGCTCAAACTCCGCTTTGGCAGCTGAACCTGAGGTTTTTTGCCTTTTTCTATCTTGTCGCGTATTGACTTTGCGCAGTCGATAATGATGGAACGGGGATCCTGCTCGGCCATGTGATTCCTCCAGAGAGTAAACGGTACACGACTTACCATATAGGATAATTTCTGAGGGGGGAAAATATCAAGGCGCTTGTCTCTGAAATCAACAATCATGCGTCAACCTCTTCAAGGCCTGATGGTGCATGCGGCACAAAGTTTTCATATACTGTTTTTGTACAGCTGCTTTCGCCCCCGAGGAGAAGAAACGGTATGATTGCCGTCAGCCACCAAAAACTTACGCAAAAAGCCATCCAGAAACTGGAAAACGAAGGAGTTGCCTCCGCCAGGGCTCGTATCGTTGTCGACCATATGCTGACTGCAACCCTGTGGGGGCGGTCCACTCACGGATTTTCCGTACGGTTTCCTTATATTCTCAAACAGGCTCAGGAAGGTGCCGGGGAAAAACAGCTGGAAATTGTCGAAAGTTCCCCCATTCGCGTTGTGGTGGATGCAAATGAGGGGTTCGGGTACCTTGCCGGATACCGCTGCACCGAAATCCTGCGCGATCGGGTCAGCAAAAACGGTTCGGCTACTATCGCCCTGCGCAATACGCGTCACACCGGCATGATCGGCTACTACACCAACATTCTTGCCAGAGCAGGTACCGTGGCTATGGCTTTTGGAAATTGCGTTCCTTTGATGGCTCCATACGGGGGGAAAGAGGCTCTGCTCGGGACAAACCCGATTTCGTTCGCCTTCCCCGCGGAACCCGATCCCATCCTCGTGGATATGGCCACGTCCGCCCTTTCCTACGGCGACGTCACCGAACGCGATCAAGCAGGCGAAACTCTGCCCGAAGGATGTGCTCTCGGCCCTGAAGGTGAACCGACAGCAGACGCTGCGGAAGCCCGGGAAGGAGCCCTCCTCCCGTTTGGTGGACACCGCGGTGGCGCCCTCGCCGTGGCCGTTCAATTACTGGCCGGCGTATTCACAGGTGCTGCTCCTATACCCGATGAAGGCAAAGATTACGGGCTCCTCATGATCGGCTACAGGCGCGGATTATTAGCGGGAGAACAAAATTACGATCACGCCGTTCAGGAGTTCATTCAGCGTTATCTCTCCGTCCCCGAACGTCCCGGAATGGAAGTGAGACTCCCCGGTAGCCAGCGCTACGAAAATCTCCGGCAACGTGAAAAACAACCCATCGAAATATCAGAGGAACTTGCCCGGGAACTGGGACTCAACGCACAATAGAGTTGCCAAATGCAAGAATCAGATCCCAAACGCCAGCTCCGAGCCGAAATCGGAAACACAAGCGTGACCGAGATCGCCATCCTCGGAATTGGGAATCCCGCCCGCGGGGACGACGGGTTCGGGCCCGCGGTGCTGGATCTTCTGCCACAGCACGTTGCATCCGTCGTGGCGGACGGCGGGAGTGTCCCTGAAAATGAACTCCCTCGCCTCGCAAAAGCCAAACCGGAACTGGTTATTCTTGTCGACGCCGTCCACAGCGGGGATAAACCCGGCACATTGCGGGTGATCGGACCGCAGGAACTTCGTCAGGACGATGTCTCGACCCATTCAGCGTCCCTCGCAGTAGCCGCAAAGTTTCTCGAAGAAGCCTGTGGCGCCTCCTGCGTGCTGCTGTCGGCCCAACCGGCTGACTGTTCCCTGGGCAACCCGATGAGCCCAGCCGTCACCGAGGCGGCGCAAAAAGCTGCCGACATTCTCGTGGATGCCCTGACCGAACGGCGCGCGGAGGGCTAATGGCCGTTTCTAACCACCAGGCGATGGCCCGTCTGCGGATCACGCAGATCCTTGTGGTTTTCAATGTAGTCAGCCACCTCTGCTTCCACAGCCAATTCGAGCATCTTTTGGGCACCTTCTCGCAGAATCAGATCGAGCACATCCCGGGGTTCTTCTTCCTCCACTCGCTTTTCCAGATTAACTACCTTATCATTACCTGACATGAGCGTATCCTTTCTATGCCCTCTTTCGAGGGACTTTCGCTAAAAAACTACTTAGATAGGATACGTTCCCGCTTCTCATTCACAACATTTGACAAAACCTCACGAGATCTGCGTGGGAGGCAAAGGCGGGAGTATTCGTATACC
>JAGXLK010000002.1 GCA_018334735.1 Planctomycetota bacterium
TGGTCTTCTAAGCCGTCTTTTCCGATTTCAGCAACGATGATACTTTCGGGTTTTTCAAATCCCTGGTCGGGATCGAACGTCCGCCACGCGGCCAGAGTGCGTTTGGCGGTGCAGAAAAGGTCCGGTTGCCAGGCGTCTTCGACGATGTCGAGTTTTTTGAGATCCTGCATAAGTATCTCCAATGGGAAAGTTCGGTTTGAATGGCAGATGAGGGTAAACGGTCCGGGCGACGATATCAATCGGCAAGCGTTGAATATTTGAGTTCGGGGCGAGGGCCATCAATTCGCATCATGCTACCGAGGGACAGTGGTTATTCGCCGGTCGTTTTTGCCCAATTCTCCCCGCGCTGGGAATTTTTATGTTCCAAAAACTCGGTCCCTTCTACAAATACTCCACCCTCGCGGTGGGGAGGTCTCACGTTTCTGTAACAACTCGCGGTTTCCGGGGACGGGATACGGGCTTGCTGCCTCTGAGACGGTGTGGAAGGGAGTCGGGTTCAAAAGGCGGTGCCCGGATCGGCGACCCCCGATCCCGTCCCCTGACCTGAGGGTTGCTTTCGGCGATTTTTCGGCCCGAAAGGGGAGGAAGAGAGACTGCGCGAGAAATCGCTTTGTTGCCACCTGTTTCTTGAAAGTTCCCGGATCTGCGTTATGATCTCCATTCTGAGAGCCAACGCAATCAGTCGTATGTCGTTCGACCGCGAGGTGTCCCTCCGGGATGGAGGAGATATTTGAATGTACCGCTGCATGAACGCCGGGAATATTGGAATCGATCTGGACTGGGAAGATTGCCTGCCACTGGCGCGGGATAACGGGTTTGAGGGCATTGACGTGCCGGTGACGACCGCGACGAACCCGGAGTGGTGTCGCAGTAGATTGGAAGAGTTCGGTCTGCGGCCTGGAGGAATCGCATTGCCGCTTGATTTCCGGGCGCTCAAAAACGATTTCCGTGACGGACTTCAGGTGTTGAAAGATATCGCCGGGCTGTCGGCAGCGATCGGTCAGAGGCGATTTGTAATCTGGATTTCGCCGTATTCCGACGAGAGATCCTGGAACGAGAATTTTCAGTTCCATGTTGATCGGCTCAGGCAGGTCGCCGATGTGCTGTCCGATGAGGGGTGTCGCCTGGGGCTGGAGTTTATCGGCCCCCGGACATCCCGGCAGGGACATGCCTATCCGTTCATTTACACGATGGGAGGGATGCTTGATCTTTGCGAGGCGGCGGGTGAAAACGTCGGTCTGCTGCTGGATTCCTGGCACTGGTACAACTCGGTCGGCACGGTGGATGAAATAAAAGCGCTCGATCCGGAGCAAATCGTCTACGTGCACATCAATGATGCTCCGGCTGGCATCCCCGTCGAGCAGCAAATAGACAATGTTCGGGCGCTTCCCGCAGCCACCGGAGTGATAGATACGGGAGGTTTCCTCGAAGCTCTGCGTGAGATCGAATACGACGGGCCGGTGACGCCGGAACCTTTTGTACCGGAACTGGGCCAGTTGGAGCCGACGGAGGCTGCCCGGCAGGTGGGCGAGGCACTGGATACTGCCTGGCGAAAGGAGCCGCATGGCTCGCTCCCCGGAACGATGAAAGTGGTGGCGCTCGGGGGGAAAGAGGCGTGGTTAGTTGACGGGCCCGTGCCGCGTCCGCAAGGCAGGGAAGTGATTGTGAAAATACATGCGTCCCCGATCTGCGGCAGCAATATGGGGGGGTGGTATGGTGAAGAAACGACGATCAACAATGGCCACGAAGGGGCCGGAGAGGTTGTGGCTGTCGCGCAGAGCAATCGGGTTGAAGTCGGCGACCGGGTTGCGTTGTCGCCGCTGAATGCCTGCGGGGTTTGCAAGGACTGTCTCCGCGGAGATACGATTTTCTGCAGTAATCGGGATGAATCTTACGGCTACTTCGCACAGTTCACGCGCGTGGCCGATGTCAACTGCATCCCCATCCCGGCGGACCTCGATTATGAGACGGCGTCGTTGATGGGGTGTTGTCTCGGACCTCCGCACGAAGCGGTGAAGCGTATCGGAGTCAGTCCCTATGATACGGTAGTGATAACGGGTTTGGGTCCAGTGGGGCTGGGCGCGACTGCGCTGAGCGTTTATCACGGCGCCCGTGTGATTGCACTGGATCCGGAGCGTCACAGGCGCGAGATTGCGAAAAAGCTCGGCGCCGAGCAGGTGATGGATCCCACTGCCGATAATTGTAACGAAGCTCTCAAAGAGGCAACTGGTGGGGACGTGATGCGGGCGATTGAGTGTTCGGGAGAGCAGCAAGCCGAAAGAATGTTGATCGATCTGGCGGGTGTCCGGGCGTTCATCGCCTTTGTCGGTGAAAATAAGGGCGAAATATCTCTTTCGCCGAGCAATGATATGCTCCGTAAAGGCTTGACTCTTGTCGGTTGCTGGCATATGAATTTGCTCGATGCGTCGGATCTTATCCGCTTTCTGAGAAGATCTCCGGAGAAAGTCGAATTGCTGATCAGCCACCGATACGGTTTCGACCAGGTGGCGGAGGCGTTTGAAACTTTTGCATCACGGAAATGCAGCAAAGTTCTCTTGCTTCCCTGGCAGGGAGTTGATGCATGAAGACTGATTTCGCGTATAGCCGTGTTCGGCGGTTGAGCGACACGATGGGTTTCTGTTTGATGCTGATGGTGTTTGTGTTCTCGGCAGGATGTGCGGCCACAGAGCCCCCCGAGGTCACTATCGCCTCCAATGGCACGCCGCAGCTGGACATTATCGTCGGAGGTGAGGCCGATGAGGATGTCCGAAGTGCAGCGGGAAGCCTGGCGGACTATCTGGGTCGAATCAGCGGCGGCAAATTCAAGGTGGTGGCCGGCGACGGACGCGAGGGTATCGCGGTGGGACGGTGCGAGGAGTTTCCGGCACTCGGTCTTCAAAATGAATTCGATATCGAGGGCATTGCCGGCCGCGAGCAGTATATCCTGCGTTCGCATCGAAAGGGACTCTTCGTTGTTGGACGCACCGAAATTGGGTTAGAGAACGCCGTCTGGGATCTGCTTCACAGGCTGGGCTACCGCCAATACTTTCCCGGCGAAACATGGGAAATCATCCCGCATGAGCCGGACCTGACCATTTCCGTGGATGCGAACGAATCGCCCGATTATTACAGCCGAAAAATCCGGTACTCCTACGGAACATGGGGGTTCAACCGGAAAGATTACACGCAGTGGCTTCGACGAAATCGCATTCGCCGGGGCTTTGCGCTCAATTCCGGCCATGCGTACGGAGGCATCATTCGGGCGAACAAGGAAGAATTTGACAGCCATCCCGAGTACTTTGCTCTCATTGACGGTGAACGTCGACAAAGACGCAATGCCAAGTTCTGCATTTCCAACGCCGGGTTGCGGGATCTGGTTGCGGAATGGGCAGTGAAACGTTTCAAAGAAAACCCCGGTCTCGATTCAGTCTCGGTGGATCCCAGCGACGGAGGGGGTTGGTGTGAGTGTGAAAAATGTAAGGCGCTGGGAAACATCTCCGATCGGGCATTGCTGCTGGCCAATACGGTGGCCCGGCGGGTGGTTTCGGAGGTTGGCAAGAACAAATACGTCGGCATGTATGCTTATAATTATCATTCTCCGCCTCCACTTAAGCACAGGGTGCATCCGAACGTGATCATCAGCGTCGCGACGGCTTTCTTGAAGGGCGGAATGAGTGTGGATGAGATCATCCAGGGCTGGAAAGAGGCCGGAGCCGAATTGTTTGGAATTCGGGAATATTTCAGCATCATCCACTGGGATAAAGATCTGCCGGGAGCGGCCCGGGCGTCCCATCCGAAAGCTCTCGCGCAGAAAATGGCTCGCTTCCACAAAATGGGTGCGCGGTTTGTGGACGCCGAGTCGAGTGAAAATTTCGGTCCCAGCGGGATCGGGTATTACGTCGCGAGCCGTGTGTTCTGGGACACTTCTGAGGCGGAGCGAGTGGAGGAAATTAAGGAAGAGTTTCTCCGGAAAGCCTTCGGGTCGGCGCACGATTCAATGAGAAAATACTACGGACTGATCGTTTCTCCCCCGCAACGTCCGGTTTTGTCGGACGACCTGGTCGGGCGCATGTACAGGCACCTGGCGGCGGCCTTGGAAACGGCAAAGTCCCCGGATGTCAAAGAACGCATCCGGCATCTTGTTCTTTACACTCGTTACGTCGACCTTTACGTGGACTACAAGCGTGCCCGCGGGAGAAAGCGGCAGGGGATCTATGAACGGTTGATCCGGCATGCCTACAGAATTCGCCGGACTATGATGGTGCACTCAAAGGCGATATACCGCACGGGGTTGCGAGATAGGAGTGTGAAAATTCCGGAGAACGCTCATTGGCAGGTGCCGCCCGAAAAAAATCCCTGGAAAATCGAAGAGCCGTATCCGGTTGAACAGATATACAAAATGCTAAAGACCGGGGTGAATGAACACCAGCTTCTGGATTTTGAACCGGTTCAATACAGCGAAAAGCTGGTGCCCGCGATGCGTCTGAAATTGCGAGACGTGAAGACGGTTCTCCCTCCGGCGCGTCGGAGTCGGGGGCGACGCACCTATTACACCTGGGTCGATGAAGCGCCACATACCTTCCACCTCAAATTGGTCGATGGGCTGATTAAACATTACCGGGACCGCGGCGATGCCACCATCCGGTTGCGTCCGGCGGGTGGGGAGATTGTTGCGGAACATAATATCCCTCCGGATGGGAAGGTTCGGGACGTTCCGCTGCGCGCTTCGCATACGGGACTGCATGTTATCGAGCTGTCCGACGGCATGGACAGTTCCCGGTTGGAATGGGAGTCCGGAACCCCCATGACTCTGCGCCTGGATTTCGGACCTCGTTACGATTCGGGGAAACAAATTCTTTATTTTTATGTTCCCCGGGGGCTCGGCATAATAGGCGGATACCACCAGTGGACGAAGGGAACGATAGTCGGTCCCGCCGGCAAAACCGCCCATGAATTTGACGGCGGCATGGGATATTTCCAGGTTCCGGTTCCCGAGGGCCAGGACGGCAAACTGTGGCGGTTCGAAGGTCGGTTCTACAAAGCAAAGCTGATGCTTATGAATGTGCCGCCGTATATGGCAAGAAATGCCGAAGAGTTGCTGCTGCCGCGAGAGGTTGTGGAAGCCGATGCACCTGAGTGAATTGACGGTTTGTGATATATTCGAGTGAGCATCGATACAAGAATATTGAGGAGAAGTCTGATGAATGAATCCGCGTTTCTGGTGGAGAAGCTCTTGATGTTGGGTGTTTTCATGATTTCTGTTTGCGGAGTCGCCTGCGCCGCCGAGACCGTGATAGTCCGTGACGGTCAACCCCGGGCGGGTATTGTCCTGGCGGAAAAGGCCGACGATAACGAGAAGCTGGCGGCGGAGGAACTCAAGAACCACATCGAAAAAATAAGCGGTGCTTCTCTGGCGATCGATACGAAACCTACGAAAGGTATGCCGACGGCGATTTATATCGGCGACGCTTCCCCCGATCCGGGAAAAGCGGCTATCCGAAAAGGTGGGGACAACCGCGCATCGTTCCGCCTGCGAATCGGGAAGAAGGATCTTCATCTGGTCGGCCTTGAGTCGGTGGGAACGCTCAATGCGACCTACGAACTGCTTGAACGAATCGGAGTGCGCTGGTGCATGCCGGGAGAGCTGGGGACAGTGATCCCAAAACGGAAGACGATCGCCGTTGAGCGTGGCGACACGATACAGTATCCGGGCTTCCAGGGGAGGCACCTGCAGGCGATCGGCGACAGGGAATGGTCACGGCGTATGCGGATGGGGGGACTCGACAGTGGCGGACACGGTCTCGGGCCGCGTTTCAATCGGAAAAAAGAGCCCGAATTGTTCATGAAGCAAGATGGACGGGTGACGGGTCAGGTGAATGTCGGTAAACCGGAAGTGCTTCGGCGCGTTGTGGATTACTGGATGAAAAGACTGGAGAAAAATCCCAACGTCAAATACCTGAGGATCGGGCCGCGAGATGGTGGCGGATTTGGAGAACATCCGTGGGACGCCGGCGATATGGATCCGCTGCACGGCAAGGTCTCTGTGACGGACCGCTATGTGAAGTTTTTCAACCAGGTGCTTGAGCGGATTCAGAAAAAGCACCCGGACGTCGGGCTTGGTTTCTACGCCTATTCCCAGTACATGCGGCCGCCGGTTCGTGAAGAACCAAATCCACGCATTCTGCCGATGCTGGCTCCGATCGATCTGTGCCGTATCCATAAAGTCGATACTCCACACTGCTGGGAGCGGCAGTATATGGGCAGCATCATCGATGGCTGGCAGAAAACCGGTGTGAAGATGATGTATCGCGGATATCTGTTCAATCTCTGTAATCCGGGGATCCCGTACTCAATGAGCCGGCAGGTGGCGGTGGAGTTTCCCTTTTTTCAGAAGAAAGGCATCATCGGTTGCCGGGTGGAAACTATGCCGGCCTGGTCGTTCCATGGCCCGGGCCTTTACCTGGCGGCGAAAATGATGTGGGATCCGAAGCTGGATGCCGAAGCAGTTCTGAAAGACTACTACGAGAATTTCTACGGACCGGCGGCTAAAGAAATCCACGGCTATTTTGATATCCTGGAAGACGCTTATCTGGGAGCTCATTACCACACAGGGAATGTCTTTGATGTGCCCAAGATCCTTAATGATGAGGTGATGAAGCAACTTGACGGCGCGATCAAGAAGGCGGAAGCTGCGGCCAAGGGAAAAGAGATTTACGCGCGTCGGGTTGAGATGATCCGGAAAGGTTTCCACGCTGGCGAGCTTATTCTGGCGACCATCAATGCGCTGAACCACACGGATTTCGAGACGGCCAAGAAGAGCGCGGATCAGGCGCGCGAGTTGCTGAAAGAAGGCCGAAAACATGAACCGCCTCTGTTCAATAAACGTGTCGGGATCGGGTACTTCAACCGGTTCTGGGCCAATACCGTCGATCACGGCTACGAATGTACCCAAACGAAGGGAGAGAAAGTTCTGCAACTCCCCGACGAATGGCTCTTCATCATTGATCCTTATACCGGCGGAGTTGACCTGGGTTTGTGGAAAGAGAAAGTCGACGAACAACCGTGGCATAGGATCCGCACCTACTCCCGGTCCTGGTCAAACCAGGGTTTGCGCTACTACATGGGAGATTCATGGTATAGGACCCGGTTCAATGTGCCGGCGAAATACAAGGACCGACCGCTGATGTTGTGGCTTGGCGGTGTCGACAATGATGCTCGGGTGTGGGTCAATGGCACGGAACTCAAACAGGTAAAACGGGGCGCGTCGCCGATCGGCCGTCCGTGGGTCTATGATATGGCGCAAACCGTACGTTTTGGCTCGAAGAATACGATCGTTATTCGCGTCAGGAACAATCGGTTGCGGGAGCTAGGAACCGGTGGGTTGACCGGACCGGCCATGATTTACGCGAGCAATAAGAAATAAGTTCGAAGGAGAAGTTGGATGGAACCTGCTGGCAAGTGGCACGACGATGTTTTTTTCGGCATTCATTACGATCTTCATGCCGGTGAAAACGATACGGAACTCGGCGCCGAGCTCACGGAGGAACATCTGGAGGAAAGATTGCGGCTGATCGATCCGGACTGGATCCAGTGTGATTGCAAGGGACACCCTGGGTGGACAAGCTGGCCGACAGATGTCGGTTCCACGTCCCCGGGAGTAGTCAAAGATGCCCTGCGCATCCACCGTGACGTTACAAAAAAGCTGGGAATTAAGCTCGGTATGCACTATTCGGGGGTTTTTGACAGGCGCGCGATTGAGCTGCATCCCGAATGGGGCCGGATCAACGCCGATGGCAGTCGCGATGAAAAAAATACCTGCCGTATGAGCGGCTACACCGAGGAACTGATGATCCCCCAGATGCTCGAACTTATCGACAAATACGACGTCGACGGATTCTGGGTCGATGGAGAAAACTGGGCCTCCGCTCCGTGCTACTGCGAAAAATGCCGGGAAGAATTCCGGCGCCGCACCGGCCTGGAACATATTCCCGAAGAATCGGACGAGGAAAATTGGGACGAGTGGCTCGCGTTTCACCGCCGGCTCTTTGTGGAACACGTCACGAAATATGCCAACGCAGTCCATGAGCGAAAGCCCGAATGTTGCGTCTGCAGCAACTGGATGTACACGATCCGTCAGCCCGATCCCGTCGAGGCACCCGTCGATTACCTGAGCGGAGATTTCGATTGGATATGGGGCGCGGACCGCGCGGCCGTGGAGGGGCGTCTGCTCGATGGCAGAGACCTGAGCTGGGACCTGATGGCGTGGGATTTCATCAAAACGCGGGGTATGAAAAGTCAGCAACCCTGGACCGTGAAACCGGCCCTCCATCTCAAACAGGAGATCAGCGAGGTCCTGGCGCTCGGGGGAGCGGTTATGTGTTACGAAAAGCCGCAACGATCGGGCTGGCTGGTGGGTTGGCGACACGAGATGCTGGCGGACGTGGCGCGGTTTGCCCAAGAACGCAAAGAACCGCTTTTCCAGTCTGAGACTGTCCCTCAGGCGGCGGTTCTGCATCTGGCGGACCATTATTACCGCCACAACGCACCGCTTTTCAATTACGGCGAGGCCGTGCAACCCGTCGAAGGAGCATTGCATTCCCTGCTGGAAACGCACAGATCAACGGATGTCCTGACCGAAGAGGGAGTGCTCGAAAACGGTGATGAGTATGAGCTCCTGGTGGTTCCCGAACAAACACACCTGTCCGATGCGATTGTGCAGAAACTGGAGAATTTTGTGGCGGTCGGCGGATGCGTGCTGATGAGCGGATCCCATCTCTCCCACGACCATCCCGAGTTTGTCGGCGCGCGGCCGAGCACTGAAGAACCCGAACGCAAGACGGCCGGGCGTGGCATTCAGTGTTGTCTGCCGGTGGACGACGAAGCGGTTGCGGTTTTCGGGGATTGGCAACCGGTGGTTCCGGAATCAGGGACCGAGTCTCTGGCGAATCGGATGGTGGGTGAGGAACCCGGTAAGGATACGACAGAAGAGGTGGTTGTGACAAAACGGTTTTTTGGTGATGGCGAACTTGTCGCGGTTCACGGCCCGCTTTTCGAAAATTATTACGCCGGGCATTATCCGGAATTGCGGCGGCTCATTACCAGTTTGATTGAAGGAATGGAAATTGACTGGGCGGTCGAGATTGATGCCCCACCGCAATTGGAGACTGTTTTGCGGCGCAAAGGCGGGAATTTAATCGTGAACCTGATCAATCGCGGGGCGGGAGAGATGTTGATGCCGCGTCGGGTGCTCGTGGAGAACCTGCCGCCCATTGAAGATGTTGTGGTTCGAATACGAACCGACGCAGAACCCGCGAGCGTGGCTACTGTGCCGGAGGATCAGGAAATTGACTGGTCGTATGGGGACGGATGGACGACCGTTCGTGTGCCGCAGGTTCACATCCACATGGCGCTGGTCATGCGATAAGCCAGGGCTATTCGGCAGCTGAAAGCGTTTTCAACGCAGGCCCCTCGGCGTAATTCGCGTATTTTAGTCTCTGGTATATCTTGGCGTAAGGTGCCCGTCAGCCACACAATTTATTTAGCAGAACAATTCCATAAGGGGAGCCAGGAGGCTCTCCCAGATCAAATTGCCGGGCCATTGCGGGTCATCGCTGGATTCTTCGGGGAGGAAACTTGCTCCGATCCGCACATCGAGCCATGTCCATGAACTGCCGGCCGCTTTGAGGACTGTGTCAGTGAACTCTGGCGGATCAAAACTATGTTCGAGGCCGGACAGTACATCGCTACGGGGCTTACAGCGTCGGAGTTTCAACCTCTGCAAATCGGGCATCCAGAGGTGCACCGATTCGTCCCATTTGAGCAGGGAATCGGGGTCGCGAGGATCGAACTCATCCGGATCTTCCATGTATCCGCCGAGGATATCGACGCAAAGCTCAAGCGTAGTATCCGTTGCGATTTGCTGGAGTGTGTCAAAAAATTCACCGCTTTTGAGCAGTCTGGCAAATCGATGCCACGCCCAGCTTTCGTCCATCAGGTAGTTATCGACATCGGACGAAGTAAACGCTTCTTCCACCGAAGGATCAAGGCCATTTTCGAGATGGAGGGCGGCTGTGTAACCGGGTCGAAGATCGCAGCTGAAAAACTGACATTTCGCCTGGCCATAGACAGGCCAGTCGGTTGCCGGCACCAGCCACCAGTCGGTTTCATCCGGTTTAAAACGATTATAAGGACGCGCCGTCAAACGACCGAATCCAGAGTCCTGGGCGGCTTCCTGGACGGCGTACGCAAGATCACGTTTTGTTTTGTAAGGTGTTGTGTAAGTCATATTTATAACTATTCAGTATTTCCCGTATGTTCGGGCCGTTTCAACCATGGCGAAGAGATTTTCGTCTGGCGTATCACGCCCACATTGATCGCCAGTTGAGAGAATAAATCCGCCGCCTTCTGCAGCATCATTGATGGCTTTTCTGCTCGCTTCCACCACGTCGTCGACCGAACCTTCAAGCATCGTGCGGGTGGTGTGAAGATTTCCTTTGAGCACGATTTGATCGCCGTAATTCTCTTTCAGTTCGGCGAGATTGCAGTCGCCCATGGGGGGTTGTTCAAGGGGATCAATCACGGTCAAGTCTGTTTCTTCGGCAAAGATTCGAACGAGTTCTTTCTCCGGTCCGCAGGAATGGACGTGGGTCGGCATACCGGCGTCTGCGGCGAGTTCGATGACGCGTTTAACGGCGGGGAAAGCGATTTTACGGAAGATTTCGACGGTCTGGAAGACAAGCGAACCGGATCCGCCCACGCAGAGGAAATCCGGTTTTTCTTCAAGCGACATGATGTATTCAAACCGTCGTTCACCTTCCCGCACGCGCTCTTCGGCTCGTCGTTCGTATTTCTCGGGATCGTCGTAATAGTCGTAGATGACCTCGGGACTGTTCAGCACGCAGGAGCCGATCACGAAAACCCCGATAAGACCTTGATCTCCCATGAGACGTTTAACGCGTTTCAGCCCCTCAGGACCGCGGTCCACAGGGTTGATTCCATCCAGGGCTTCGAAATCATCGGGTTCCTCAGGCAAATCGACTTTCTCGATGGGGAGCCCCCGAGTCGGCGGGTCGGACCGGTAATACACATCCACCGTCGGCGCCCAGACGCGTTCGTCATCTTCAATGCGGCTGCGCCGGGTGACGATACGATTGTCAGTTCGCCGCACGATGAATCGTTCCCACGGCGACTCTTCGGATTCGGTCCCGGCGGGGGAGGGATAGCGGAACGGGAAATAGCCATCCATCAGCGAATCCACGTCGAAATGTTTCACGCAGTCGATGTAGGCTTCCCAGATAGGCGGGTCGTTGTAGAGATACAGATCCCAGAACGGTTTTCCGGTCAGACGGGCCGGAATCATGTTCGACGTATCCGGCATCACCGGAACGCAGTCCGGGAGCTCTCCGTTCAGAACGGCCAGCAATCTTTCATGTGATGTCATGTTTTTTTACGAAGTATCTGATATGAATGAGAGCGGGGGGGAGAACTGAAGCCCAGAACTTCTGCCACCTCGAAGTAGAGCAATCTGCGAGATGTACAAAAGGTTTTCGGTTGAAAAACTGCAAGATAAACAGGACAGTTCCATGTTAAAAATACGTCAGAGGAGCACTTTTTACTTTTAGCCAAAGGAGATCTCGAATGTCTACATTGTATTCTGGATTGAATGTCGATTCGAGTGTACGTTATCTGGTTGTTTAAGCACAAGCAGGTCCTATCAGTGAGGAATATGCTCTGTGGATCGTTTCGGGTCTTTATGACGAGATATTTCTTCAAAACCGCCCGGCGTTCCCGATTGCCGCCGGGCGAAAATTCTTCAAATGGGAGAGCAACCGTTCTGGATACGGGAGATATTTGGCAGCTCAGAGTCGTCAGCATTTCAGGGCAATTCGGTAGAGTTGTAGGTCCGCATCGCCGAGGCGGACCTGCCGTTGGCCGTTCTGCTGTTTTGCTCTGAGACCTGTCGGTTTATGGTTCGCGTTCTGAACTCCAGCCTACGGCTGAAGTCCAGTCCGCTCATGCTCTTTAGACTCGAGTTCAGCTGAGCGATAGCGAAGCGGGACTTGAGGCGGACGAATAGGGGGGTATGGACCAGGAGGGGACGGGATTCGGGGCTGGCTGCTCCGGCACCGTCTTTTCGAAATTTGCTCGCGTCGAGACGGTTTCGGAGTTTTTGTGCCCCCCTGTTTCATCCGCGAAAGCCATACGGCAAGAAGACGTGCCTGTGATCGATATTGGAATCGCAAATCTTTGCTCCAGGAAGTATAATACAGCAAAGCGCTTCCGTGGTTTATGATCACAGGGAGGATATATGAGGGAAATCAGTCCATCAGGCAACAGGGGTTTCACATTGATTGAGCTGCTTGTGGTCATCGCGATTATCGCGATTCTGGCGGCTATGCTGATGCCGGCCCTCGAGAGCGCCCGTAATGCCGCCCGGACCACCACCTGCATGAGTCAGCTCAGACAACTGGGGACGGCCAATGTCCTGTACGCCAACGATTTCGACGGTTTGCTCGCGGTTCTCGCGGGTGATTACGAGGGTACGAACCGATGGAAACCGGGAAGAGCCTGGGCAAACGCAGGGCCAACAAATGAAGGGGTTATGACACCCTACCTGGGTGGAATGAGGCCAGCTCATAATACCTGGGAAGTCGACACGTATCCCCGTGAGGATCTTGCGGTATGCCCGGCGTACGCGAAAAGACAACCCGATATCCGGGGCAATATTCAGGCGGCGACGATTCACTATCCCGATTGGGCCACCACTGAACTGGCGGGGAGCAACAACTGGGTCGTCTCGTATGCGATCAATGGGTTGCTGACGGTGTCAAGCCCGGTCTGCGCGCCGCCTTCTCGCGAGACGGTGCGAATATGGGAAATGCGCCGACCAACGAGGTTGATTGTGATGTACGAAGGTGTTCAGAACGGTTGCACTCACGACTGGCACAGGATGTATCTGAATCCGAATCATAATGACCGTTGTCCCGTTTTGTTTGCGGATAGCCACGTCGAAGCGTACGGACCATCGGATGCTCGCGGGGAAACCACGGGCACATGGGCACGGGGAACGAATTACGGGTATTGCTGCTACGGGCACACCCCGAACTGCACGAAGGACCCATACAGCGTTTTCAGCTGGGGCGTCTGGAACGTGACAGGCTGCAATCCGTGATGGATAAGGATAAAAAGATATCTGAACGGATCGTTCCGCTGAGTCCAGAAGTGCGGTATTTAGAGGACCTGCAGGGAGGGGAATTCCCTCTTCAGAAGAAAATACGATCGATTTTGACGCAGTCCGCTCCCACCGAGTGGGAAAGCACAGGGATTGACAGCTCCTACTACCTGGACAGCGCCGAATTGATCGTGCGCGCGGCTTGTGATTGGCGCAACAGGGACGGCGCAATTGTCGATCCCGTCGAGAAAAAAGAATGCGGGCAGACTTCGCCGCGGTTTGTCGCACCGGGGGCCATTTTGTTGCATTTTGGGCGATGCGAAGATATCAGCGGAACAATTTACGAAACAATGGACTACTGCTGCGAAGTTCTGGCGGCCGGGGAAGCCCAATCACCGGATTTCTGGATGCGGGAACTCGTGACCGCCTGGATGTGCCTCGCGCCTATCACTCCGAAAGAGAGGTTGCAAAACTGGTCCCAACTTATCTCCTCGGTGAATCCGGAGAAAATCTACAATCAGGTGAAACCCCACGGCAATGACCTTGAACAATTGCACAACTGGACAGTGTATGCGGCGGCCGGTGAATCGATGCGCGAGCGGCTGGGACTAAGACCGGATTCCGATGATAGCGTCTGGGGAGAGGCGTTTTTCGACAAATATATGCCGGCGCAGCTAACGCATTTTACGGAATACGGGATGTACCGGGATCCCAACGATCCGATAACGTATGACATCACCACGCGGCTTCAGTTCGCCACGGCTCTGGCTTTCGGCTACGAAGGACACATCCGCTCCGATTTGAACGAACTCCTTCGGCGGGGAGCGCTGACACAACTCCTTTACGTCTCCCCGGAGGGCTATGTTCCGTTCGGCGGGCGTTCCAGCCAGTATCAGTTTCAGGAGGCCATTATTTCGGCGCTGTGCGAACTGGAAGCCGTGCGATACAGGGAAACCGATTCTGAACTGGCCGGAGTGTTCAAACGACAGGCACACCTTTCCGCCAGGGCGGTCGCCCGCTGGCTGGAGATAAAACCGTTCCGCCACATTAAAAATGGGTTCCCACCCGAGGAGGAATGGGGGTTCGACGGATACGGACGGTATTCGGTTTATAGTTTACTGACGGCGTCGGTTTTTGGGCTCGCGGCGCTTTTTGCGGACGACGGGATTGAGGAATCGCCGTGCCCGGCCGATATCGGTGGGTATGCTTTCGAACTGACTCCGGCTTTCCACAAGGTGTTCTGTTCCTGCCGGGATACGCAGCTTGAGATCGATACGCGGGCCGATTTCCACCATGACGCCACCGGATTGGGGCGTTTTTCCCGGCGCGGCCTGCCGCTCGAACTGGGTCCGGGTATGCCGATGACGTCTGAGGCGATTTACAAATTACCCGAGAAGTTTCGCGCTCGGAATAATGGGGGTATAGGGCCGTCCTGGAACATCGGCGGCGAGTGGAGGCGATTGGCCGATTATTCCGCGGGGCTGACAAATGAGTTCTCAGTCCAGAAAGAAGAACCCGATGGCGTGGATTTCAATCTTATCTGGCGTCATTCTGACGAAAAGTTCGAAGTGCGGGAATCCTATCGCCTGAAGAATGGAAGACTTGACTACAAAGTGCACGCCGGCACCGAGGAACTACCCGTAGAGGGTATCCGTTTGATCGTCCCTCTGCTGGCCACGGACGGAATGGTTGAAACGCGGGTTGAAACTGATCCGGGTTTGGTAAGGGCTCAATACAGAGGAGGGGGCTTATCGGTATCGTTTGATCCTGATCTTTCGTTCGAGATCAGCGCTGAGACCTGCGCGAATCGGAATGGGTTGTATAAATATTTGGTGGTCGAAGCCCCGGATGACACTGTCGGGGCGATTTTGTTCCTGGAAAGGGGATAGAAAGAACCTGGTGTCTTAAATCCTTGGCGCCCGTGACAAAAACCTGTTAATGTTTAGCGGTCCTGTATCAGTAACCTGAGGATTTGACAGTAGCCGTAAGATGCTTTTTCTTACGAGCTGAAAGGCCGATGCAATTTGCTGTTTTTTGGGAAACGGTTGTTATCAAACCCCGGGATGTTGATCGCAGACCGCTTAATCGATCGCATTGAGTCAGAGTAAAACTTACTATCAAAAGGTCTCGAGAAATGGTCATTTCGAGAACAAGCTTAATTGGAGTTTTGGGGCTTTTCATCGCCCTGTTTGTTCATGCGGGGGCGGCCGCTGGTGAATATGTGAAACACGTTGACCTGATGCGCCATGTGAAGAATGGTAAAGAGCTTCACGTTAAACCGGCGGGTGAAAACACCTGGGAATGGACTTTGCCCAGAGGCAAGAGTGAATCGTTGCTATTCGACCTGAAAACTCTCGATATTGATCCTGCACGATATGACGAAATCCGTTTTGAGATAAACTCGACCGTCAGCCAGGTCCGGACGCACTGGAAAGTTCACGGGCACCTCGAGCCGGGGCAGATCAGCAGCTGGTATCTGAAATTTAAAACTCCCACCGGACAGTGGCGGGAGGGACGTTATAGCCTGCATCTTGACGACGACGGGGTGTATTTGAGCAAGGGCAAAAATCCCGAAGAACCCGCCAGGTGGCTTAAAATAACACTTGGCCCGCGGATACTGGGCTATCCGGGGGAACCAAAACGTCGACACGCGCTGATCCGAAACGTGCGGTTCGTCCGGCATCGAGTTTCGGCTAATTTCCGGTTGGGAGAAACGGAAGTCTTAAACAATGACGCGGAAGTGGCGTACATCTACAAACTTCATCTGCGCAATCAGACAAATTCAGAGCAGAAAGTCCGCTTCGATCTTGATTCGTCTGAAAATCTCCATTTTTTCTCTGTCGAAGGGCCGGACGCGGTTTCGCTGGCGGGGGGAGGTGAACGCACCGTCCCGGTCAAAATATCCATCCCGCGTCATCGGGCAATGGGATTGCCTCCCCTGTATTCGGAAGCGGTTTTCCCAAGAATTTATCTTCCGGGTAAAAAAGACTCGGCTGTGATTCCTCTTTGTGGTTACAGGCGATGGCCTATGTGGGGGAGCGTTCCGCTTTTCAATTATCGCACCTGGCGTCCGGCAGAATTCAAGGCCTACCTGAAGGGGCGGGAGAAATCGGTCCCGGGGATTGGCGGCTGGAGACGTTCGATCGTCCGCGGTGCCGACAGGGCTCTTAAACATGACTGGCCCGTGCCCGACTTTGGCCCGCCCGGACACAATCAGGGATATCGATGTTCCAGGTGCAAGTGCTGGCTCAAACCTGCCACTCCCACCTCGCTCCACAAACACGTCTGTCCGGAGTGCGGGAAAGTCTACGAGAACAATGAGCATTACGATCGGGCATATCTGCTGAATTACAACAGTGGGCGGGCAAGAGATGTTGAGAGACTGTCCCTGGCCTGGCTCATGACCGGCGAGAAAAAGTATGCGGCGAAGGCCGCCCGCATTTTGCTCAAATACGCAAAGCAGTATCCGAACATGCCGATCCGCGGGACCCGATCAACGGCCGCGGGGGCAAAACTGGGTGCCTCCACGCTGCATGCCAGTTACGTCATCCCTGTTTTCGCGCGGGGATACTATTATCTTCGAGAAACCCCTGTGCTGGATGAAAAAGCGCAGAAAACGATTGAGGATTTTATCCGAGAAACCGGGTTTACGGTCGTCCAGCACAGTGTCGAATACAACAACCAGCAGGCCGAGCATCTCCGGGCTTACGGAAGTGTGGGACTGGCAACGAAATTCTGGCCCCTGGCCGCGGAGGCGATTCACGGGGAATTCGGTTACCACGAGGTCGCGGAATATGGATACAGCGAAGACGGGATCGCCCACGAGGGCAGTGCGTATCACAGGGCCGTTTTCGGTGCGATGAACGGATTTGCCCAATTCGCCTACGGGTTGGGGCTCAATCTTTACACCGCCCGTTTCAAACGCGTCTTCGATGGTTCACTTGCCGCCGGACTGGCCTCGACTTCCTACGAGCTCGCCTACCGCGTCTACAGAGATCCTTCTTATCTGCGTCGCCTGCCCGACCGCGAAGGGAAACGTGTCGGGAAATCGACCGCTCTTCACGGCGTGTTGGGATTGCCTGACGCGGCGGGAATGCCTGTGCGTTCGGTCCACATGACGGGAGCCGGTTATATATTTCTTAAGAAGGGAAACGCCGCCGATTTTCGGGAGATTCGTCTCAATTACATCAAACAGTTCGACCGGCACGAGCATGATCGTTTGACGACGTTTTTCTACCGCAACGGACAGCAGATTGATAAAACGGTGGGGAGGATTACCTACGGATCGCCCCATTCGGGGTGGATGCGCCACACCGCCGCGCACAACTGCATTGTGATCGACGGAAAGAGCGAACAGGCGCCGCGCGGAGTGCTGGTTGCATATGAACCTTCTCCCTCGACCCCGGTTGCTGTGGTGGGAAGCGATCCGGAACGTCCTTTCTACGAGGGCGTGAGTCAGTTACGGTGCATTGCTCTGGTCGGAGATGCGTATATTGTGTTTGACCGGGTTCAGGCTGATTCTCCGCATACGATCGACCGGTATCAGTATGGTCGGGGGCAGGCAAAGCTGAAGTTTGACGGTGTGAGATCGATCGAATCTCC
>JAGXLK010000310.1 GCA_018334735.1 Planctomycetota bacterium
GTCCCGAAAAGGGCGTGGAAGAGTACGGCGAAGCACCGTACCCGGTGGGACTCGATATCCAGCTGGATAAAGCATGGCTATCGAAACACCGTCACCGAGTGCGATTCAAATCACAGGAATGCGACTTCACAAGTTACATTATCGATGCCCGGCCCGGTAAACGCTATGTTCTCCGACAATATGGCTCGCTCGTGCCGAGCACCCTGCACGAAGAACCCCACTGGCAGGCCTCTCGACAGGTCCGAATTGGCCTGTGGTATGGATTCGAGAAGTTGCGGGCCCTGAACGCATCTGCCTGGAAGAACCTCTGGCGCGCGAGGCCTGTCATCTCGGGTGGCGACGACCGATGGCAGGAGATCGTGGACGCGGCGTTTTTCTACACTCACAGCTCGGGTATTCCGCGCCGGACAACTGGAAGAGAATACGAGAGAATCTTCTCCTGCCCATCGACCCGGAAAATCATGTTCTGGAGTTGTTCGAGGGAGCGCTGCAGGGGGATGAAATTTCCTTTGGGCCGTCGCCAATGGGATTCTTCTTCCCGTATGGTTTCCACTACGAAGACGAAGTGGAAAAGGCGACGATTGAATTCTACATGGACCACGCCGAGAGGTATGTTGGGTACCCGATGTGGTCCAGCTTTTACTCGGTCTGGGCTGCGCGGGCGGGGGAAACAGAAAGATCTCTGGAGTTCCTGGAAGAGGGCATCGCAAGTCGTGTGAGATCTCCTTACAGGCAGTTTGCCGAGATCGCTCCGCGACATGACAGGTATGGTTTCATGTCGAAAAACGTCAATTTTGTGACTGCCGCCGGCGGGCTGGTCACGTCTATGATTCTGGGATTCCCGGGGATTCAGCTGAGAGAGTCCAATCCTTCGGAGTGGTGTGAGTATGCGCCCGCAATGCCGCAGGGATGGAATTCGATTGAGATCGAACGGATGTGGATTCGCGGGAAACCGGCGCGGGTTGTGGCAACGGTTGGAGATGGTGCTGCGACAGTGGAATTTTTGGAATGAATTCGTTGGTTACGTCTGGGACGATGTTTGTTAGAGTTCCGGGGACGGATATGGGCTCAGGGAAGCAGTAAATGCGTCAGAAACCAGGGCCGGCCGAGTAAATGGGACGAATTTTTTCGGGCCCGTAATCCGTTCCTGGGGGGCCAGAAAATCGTTGTGTCCTTGCCTTTCGGCTTGCAACGTGGTAGTTTCTGTGCCTTTGCCTGGAAATCAGTTCCCAGAATAGCCCCTCAATAAGAAAAGTGCCGTCTGCCACCACGAAATACCGTCGGATCAAATACGCTGTGATAACGGTCTGTGTGATCTGGCTCTGCCAGAGCATGAAGATGATCCCTGTATTTCGGGATACCCTGCAGCAGTATCTCGGTATTGGTGATGGGCGGTTCGGGTTTTTGTTGAGCGTGCTGAGTGGGGCGGGGCTTTTCACGGTTCTGATCGGTGGGGCAATGGTGGACCGGTGGGGACCGCGGAGAGTGCTTCGAATTTCTCTGTTTGGTGTCGCATGTGCTTTCACTGTCATTGCGGCATCGGGACGGAACTGGATTGTGCTGGCAATCGGGATGGCTCTCTACGGGTTTTCTATGCGCCCGCTCGTGGTCGCAGTGAGCGGATATTTGATCCGATTGTTTCCAAATAATCGGCGCCGTGTGCTTTCGCTTAATTTCGCGGGCAGCAGTGTGGGGTCTCTGTTCTTTCCGAGCGTTGCCGAAGGTCTTCTTCAGTTGAGCCAGAAGGTTTACCGGGTCACGTTCGGGATCGTTTTTCATCTACCGTATGCTTTTTTTACGTTGCTGGTGTTGGGGGCAACGTTTCTTTACCGACGTCGCGTTCGTTTTGGAACCCCTGAGGGAGACGGCCGTGAACGCTGGAGTTTCCGAGATCTTCTCCTGCCGCCCCGGCTTCTGCCGATCATACTTTTGATGGTCCTGCACGGGACCTGCGATTCGACGATCCATCTGTGGATGGCACGGTTTCTGGACAGCGATGCGTTCGCAGGCGATCCCGTGATCGGGCCCGGGTACGTGCTTTCGGGATATGCGGTTTCCTACATCCTGTCACGTTTGCTGCTTGGCCTGATGCCTGAGAATTTCGGTAAACGGTTGTTCATGATATTGCCCGGACTGTTTGGTGGCGCCGCTCTGATTGCGGGGATTCTGTCGAAGAACTATGTGCTGACAGCCGGTTGCTACGTGCTGGGAGGTTTCCTGTGGTCGGCTGAATTTCCGACGATGTTGAGTGTGCTGGCGGACGAAGAATCGGAAAGATTCGGTGCGGCGATGGCACTCCACCAGGTAATCAGTGCGCTGGCTATATTCGTGTCGTTGAACGCCATGGGAGCTGTTGTGGGGAAGATCGGCGAAGCTCAGATGTGGAAAGCGATGTTGATCCCCGCCTGCGGTTTCCCCATGATCGGTATTCTGGCCGCCGTTTATCTTCTGACGGTTGGACGGAACGTGGCCCGGGATTGATCCCTCGGACTGGCAAACGAAGGTTATGTTAGATTTCACTACTTTTGGCGACTCCGGCGGAAAAATGGCAACAAAAGCAAAAGCGGCGCTGACGCGCGCGCACTCCAAAGCCAGCGCATGGCGCTGGCAAGGTGCCATTCATGCGTCCGTTGTGTTCGACGCGAAACGCTGGAGTTCTTCTTTGGTGTCAGCAACCGGCGAGAAAGCCCTGCGCGAAGCACTTTCCGTTAGTTTCAATGCGAAGTCAGAGTCTCATTTCGAAAGATGAGGACAACATGATTTTTTACGTTTCACCTGAAGGTAATGACGATTGGAACGGCGAAATTGAAGAGCCAAATGATGAGCAGAGCGACGGTCCCTTCCGGACTTTGCTCCGTGCACGCGAAGCCGTCAGAGCAGCAATAGCTGAAGGCGCGGACGGAGAGATCAACGTCCTGATCCGCTCCGGGACGTACTATCTGGAAGAACCGCTGGTGCTCGGTCCCCAGGACTCGCCGCCGGAAGGCTCAAAAGTCAGCTGGCAGGCCTATCCAGGCGACCGGCCGGTTCTCTGCGGGGGCACCGCATTGACCGGCTGGAAAGATGCCGGAGACGGGATATTTCGCGTTTCTGTCGAGGATCTGGATGTGCCCGGATCACTCTTTGAGAATAGCCAGCGCGCTCACCTCGCGCGTCTGCCCTCCGAGAGCTATTCCCGGGTTGCCGAGATGGTCGAGGAGAATTCACATCGACAGTTCCGGTATGCCCCGGGCGATCCGATCGAGAACGCCGATCCCGAACGGGTCGAAATCGGACTCTGGCCGGGTGGTGTAGAAGGAGAATGGAACTGGAGTTTCCAGATTCTGTCGATCGAAGATATTGATACCGAATCCCGCACCGTAACTCTGGCACGAAATGCAAATTATGACATCGGACCGGGCTCCCGATACTTTATCCAGGGCCAGCACGAGTTTTTGAGCGAACCCGGAGAATTTGCCCTCGATGAAGATGAGAAATGGTTGTACTACAAACCGTTCAGCGGCACGACTGAAAACCAGGAGATCGTGGTTCCGTCTGTCCCGGTCATTGTTCGTGTTGAAGGGGATGGCAAAGACTGTCCCGCTGGAAATATTAAGTTTGAAGGACTTGATTTTGACGTTGCGGGCGATGGGGAAGGGGTGATTCATCTCTCCGACGCGCGCAATGTCGAAATTGCAGCCTGCAGGATTCAGAACGGTGGACGTTGCGGTGTTCGAATCGATGGGGCGAGCCAGGGATGTCGGACCTGCGGGAACGAAATCAGGTCTCTGGGTTTCACCGGGGTATACGTGAGCGGTCCTGGCGGCACGGCTGAGTATTTGAGTCGCGATCATGAGATTTCCAACAATCACATTCACCATGTCGGACGCATCATCCGGCATGGGGCGGGGGTTCAACTCTCCCAGAGTGGCGATAGCGTGATATCTCACAACCGTATCCATCATGCTCCCCGGTATGCGATCAGCCTCAAAAGCCCGCGACCCGGGGTTCTTGTCGGGAAAACAATCGACGGTGTGGAGGTGACACGGGACAATGCTAAAGATTTCGCTCATGCGCGAAACAACTGCATCGAATTTAACGATATGTTGCGGGTGAATACGGATTCTCAGGATACCGGGGTTTTCGAGGCCTGGGGAGCTGGTACGGGGAACGTAATTTCCAATAACCATGTGCATGACAGCAATATTTACATGTCGTTCGGTTTCGCAATTTACCTCGACGACGGGTGCGATGAGTTTTTGGTTGAGAAGAATATCGTGGAACGCCTTCGGACGGAGGGCGAAGGGCGTTTGTGGGCGCCGCTCCTGATCAAGGGGCAGGACAACAGGATTGTCAATAATGTCGTGGCCCAAAACGAGGCCGATGATGCGGCGTGTTTTATCGAGATGGCCCAGGAGCCCAACCGTCGGCTCCTGATCGAACGGAACATTTTTTGCGAGACCGGGGATACGGTTTATGAGTTTTCCAACCACGACACGGACGAAGATTGGCAGGAAGATCGCCTTGAAAGCAGCGAGCGGAACCTGCTCTGGAATTCGGCGGGAAATTATGGGATTAAAAACGTCCCGGAAATCGAAGATTGGGAACAGTGGCGTGAGATTCTTGACGGGAAATATGATGGTTCATCCCGAATCGGTAATCCCCGTTTTGTTGATCCAAAAGCCGGCGATTACAGGTTCCCTTCCC